>NZ_RZOS01000299.1:0-7126 GCF_004022605.1 Mesorhizobium sp. M4B.F.Ca.ET.089.01.1.1 | reverse complement strand
GCGCAAGGTGGAGCGCACCGGCATTCCGGCGACCGGGGTCTGAGCGTGCGCGTTTCTCATTTTGCGTTTGCGGCCGCAGCGCTGCTCGTCGCCGGCCACGCTTCCGCGGCGGCGATCGATCTGTCGAAACCCTATGGCAACAAATCCGGCTGCATCAACAAGAACGGCCAGGAAATCTATGCCGAGGACATGCTGCTGTTGACCGACGAGGCATTCGTCACGGTGGCGAGTGCCTGCACCTTTACCGAAAAGAAGGCACAGGCCGACGGCTCGCTGCTGGTCAAGGCGCAATGCCAGGCGGAAGGCGAGGAGGGTGAGTCACCCGCCCAGTTCACCATCAAGCGCAGCGCCAAGAACGCCAAAAAGCTGGTGATCGCCGACGAGGACGGCAATGTCATGGGAGAAGTCTCCCGGTGCAAATGACGCTTGGAGTTTTTCCTTCGGTTCCGAAGCAAGACAGCATTTGTGCGACGCCAAGCGATCCCGCTTGGCTGCAAAATGCCTTAGGCAACCAGCGCATCCAGTTCCGGCAGCAGGACGACGCTTTCCTGCTCGTTGGGGTCGGTGCGGGCGATGACCGCCGACGAGGGCGCGCCGCTCAGATTGGCGGGCAGATGCGGCACGCCGGCGGGGATATAGAACAGGTCGCCGGCCTTGACGACGATGTGATGCTCAAGGCGGTCGCCATACCAGGTGTGGACCTCGCCGGAGAGCACGTAGATCGCCGTCTCATGGTTCTCATGCATATGCGCCTTGGCGCGGGCACCGGGCGGAATGGTGAGCACGTGCATGCAGATGCCGGACGAGCCGACCGACTCGGTGGCAATGCCGGCGAAATAGGTCAAACCCTGCTTGCCTTCATAAGTGCTTTCGGGGCGGATAAGATGACAAGTCGGTTTGAGCGACATCGGGGAAACTCCGGGCGTCGGGCTGGCGGGACAAGGCCAATGGGGCAGGGTGAGTGGAAAACAACGTCGCGATAAAAGCAATCGGAATCCAGCCGGCGCCGCAGGCACGGGAACGGGCAGGCGCCAGCCAATGACCGGACAGTCGCCAGCCGTCGTTTCGGCAAGCAAGCTTGGCCTCACCTTCCAGACCAATGACGGTCCGGTGCAGGCGCTGTCCAATGTCGACCTGACCATCGGCAAGGGCGAATTCGTCTCCTTCATCGGCCCGTCGGGTTGCGGCAAGACGACCTTGCTCAGGGTCATCGCCGACCTGGAGAAGCCAACCTCGGGAGCGATCTCGGTCAACGGCATGACGCCGGAGCAGGCGCGCGAGAAACGCGCCTATGGCTATGTCTTCCAGGCGGCCGCCCTTTTCCCGTGGCGCACGATCGAGCGCAATGTGGCGCTGCCGCTGGAGATCATCGGCCTGTCCAAGGCAGAGCAGGCGGAGCGCATCAAGCGCACGCTGGAACTGGTCAACCTCGCCGGCTTCGAGAAGAAATATCCCTGGCAGCTTTCCGGCGGCATGCAGCAGCGCGCCTCGATCGCCCGTGCGCTCGCTTTCGACGCCGATTTGCTCCTGATGGACGAACCGTTCGGCGCGCTCGACGAGATCGTGCGCGACCATTTGAACGAACAGCTTCTGGAATTGTGGGAGCGGACCAACAAGACGATCTGCTTCGTCACCCATTCAATCCCCGAGGCGGTCTATCTGTCGACCCGCATCGTCGTCATGTCGCCGCGGCCGGGCCGCGTCAGCGACGTCATCGAATCGACCCTGCCGCGAAAGCGGCCGCTCGACATCCGCGAGACGCCGGAATTCCTGGCGATCGCCGCGCGCGTGCGCGACGGGTTGAGGGCAGGGCACAGCTATGATGATTGACCGCCGTCAGGAGCGAGCGCCTGCCCGCGCCTTCGTCATCCCAGGGCGGAGCGCCCGCGATGCGGCGTGCGTGAAGGGAGCGGCCAACCACGCCTTCGGCCTTCGCTTCGCTCCGGCCACCCTCTCCCCGGCGGGGAGAGGAGAGGGGCAGCGCTGATGGACTCCTTCCGCTCGAAAATCATCCCCGTCACAACCATCCTCGCGGCCGTGGTGGTCGCCTGGTACGTTTTCGCCGTCGTCCTCAACGCGCCGTTCCAGCGCGATCTCGACCAACGCGCCAACGAAACCCCCGGCACCGCCGAATTCATCGGCAAGACGCTGTCGCAGCCGAAGCCGACGCTGCCGGCGCCGCACCAGGTTGCGGTGAATTTCTTCGAGAACACCTTCCTGCGGTCCGTCACCTCGAACCGCAGCCTGGTCTACAACGCCTGGGTGACGCTGTCTTCGACGCTGCTCGGCTTTGCCTTCGGCACCGCGCTCGGCATCGTCATTGCCGTCGGCATCGTGCATGTGGCGACGCTCGACCGTAGCCTGATGCCGTGGGTCATCGCCTCGCAGACCATCCCCATCCTGGCCGTTGCGCCGATGATCATCGTGGTGCTGGCGGCGGTCGGCATCACCGGGCTGATCCCGAAAGCGCTGATCTCGACCTACCTGTCGTTCTTCCCGGTGACTGTCGGCATGGTGAAGGGTCTGCGCTCGCCGGAACTCATGCATCTCGACCTGATGCATACCTACAATGCCAGCCGCGCGCAGACCTTCTGGAAGCTGAGGGTGCCGGCATCGGTGCCGTTCCTGTTCACCTCGATGAAGGTCGCGGTGGCGGCAAGCCTGGTCGGCGCCATCGTCGGCGAGCTGCCGACCGGCGCCGTCGCCGGCATCGGCGCCAAGCTGCTTTCCGGCGCCTATTACAGCCAGTCCATCGACATCTGGTCGGCGCTGGTCGCCGGTTCCATCGTGGCGGCGCTGCTGGTGATGGTGGTCGGCGTTGCCGGCCGCCTGGTCGACCGCGCCATGGGCGGGAGGCCGGCATGAGTTGGCTAAAACCATCCTGGCAAGGGCTGCTGGCGATCCTGCTATGCCTGATCGCCTTGGCACTCGGCGCGATGTCGAAGCCGGAAGCGGCGGCGCTGGCGCAACCTGAAGCGTCTTTCGACTATCCCTACCTTGCGACGAAGGGGCTGATGTTCGGCTTGCTGCTGCTGGCAGCTCTTGCCTCGATGGCCAGGCTGTCCACGATCGTCGAGGCCCTGGTGCTTTTCATCGGCGCGCATCTCGCCGCCTGGCTGCTGATCACGGGCATAAACGGCTATGAAGGCACGGCGCTGGCGCCATTCTTCCTGCTGCTCGCCGCGGCCTGGCTGCTGGGATGGCGCTGCGTGGCGGTGCTGTCTTCGCTGCGCCCGGTGGCGAACTGGGTGCGGACCGCCCTGCGGCTGATTATCCCGGCGATCTTCGGCGCCTGGATCCTGATCATCTGGGAAGCGGTGACCCGGGGAGCCGGCATTCCCTTCATCCTGTTGCCGCCGCCAAGCGCCATCGGCGCGCGCATCGCCGGTTCGCTGCCGGTACTCGGCGCCGATGTCCGGCAGACCATCTTCAAGGCGGTGATCTTCGGCTATGTCGTCGGCAGCGGCGCCGGCTTCCTCGCGGCGATCGCGGCCGACCGCGTGCCGTTCCTCAGGCGCGGGCTCTTGCCGATCGGCAACATGGTCTCGGCGCTGCCGATCATCGGCGTGGCGCCGATCATGGTGATGTGGTTCGGCTTCGACTGGCAGTCAAAGGCGGCGGTCGTCATCATCATGACCTTCTTCCCGATGCTGGTGAACACGGTCGCCGGGCTTGCCGCTTCCGGCCATATGGAGCGCGACCTGATGCGCACCTATGCGTCGGGCTATTGGCCGACGCTCATCAAGCTCAGGTTGCCGGCCGCCGCTCCCTTCATCTTCAACGCGCTGAAGATCAACTCGACGCTGGCGCTGATCGGCGCCATCGTCGCGGAGTTCTTCGGCACGCCCGTCGTCGGCATGGGATTCCGCATTTCGACCGAGGTCGGGCGGATGAACATCGACATGGTCTGGGCCGAAATCGCAGTTGCAGCACTGGCGGGTTCGGTCTTTTATGGCGTGGTCGCTCTTGTCGAAAGAGCCGTCACGTTTTGGCATCCCTCTGTCCGTGGTGGATAGGGGCGGTGGGTTTAAGGGTGCTAACTTCAGAGGGTAAAAACATGAAAAGACTGATTATTCCTGTCCTGGCCGGCGCGATGTCGCTGGCCGCGTTCCAGGCGATGGCCGCCGACAAGGTAACGCTGCAGCTGAAGTGGGTCACGCAGGCCCAGTTCGCCGGCTACTATGTCGCCAAGGCCAAGGGCTTCTACGAAGCCGAGGGCCTCGACGTCGACATCAAGCCGGGCGGCCCCGATATCGCGCCCGAGCAGGTGATCGCCGGCGGCGGCGCCGACGTCATCGTCGACTGGATGGGCGGCGCGCTTGCCGCGCGCGAGAAGGGCGTGCCGCTGGTCAACATCGCCCAGCCGTTCAAGAAGGCCGGCATGGAGCTGGTCTGCCCGAAGGATGGCCCGATCAAGACCGAAGCCGACTTCAAGGGCCACACGCTCGGCGTCTGGTTCTTCGGCAACGAGTATCCGTTCTACGCCTGGATGAACAAGCTCGGCCTCAAGACCGAGGGCGGCCCGGACGGCGTCACCGTCCTGAAGCAGAGCTTCGACGTGCAGCCGCTGATCCAGAAGCAGGCGGACTGCATCTCGGTCATGACCTATAACGAATACTGGCAGCTGATCGACGCCGGCTACAAGCCGGAACAGCTCACCGTGTTCAACTACTCGGCCATGGGCAACGACCTGCTCGAAGACGGGCTCTATGCGTTGGGAGACAAGCTCAAGGATCCGGCCTTCGAGGACAAGATGGTGCGTTTCGTGCGCGCTTCGATGAAGGGCTGGAAATATGCCGTGGACAACTCCGACGAGGCAGCCGGCATCGTCATGGACAATGGCGGCCAGGACGAGAACCACCAGAAGCGGATGATGGGCGAAGTCGCCAAGCTGATCGACAATGCCGATGGCAAGCTGATTCCGGAAGCCTATGAGCGCACCGCCAAGGCGCTGCTCGACCAGAAGATCATCACCAAGCAGCCGGAAGGCGCGTACACCACGGCGATCACCGACAAGGCGATCAAGTAGGCCGGCTGAACGCTGACATGCTGATCTCGAGAACGGCGCCTCAGAGGCGCCGTTCCTTTATGGTGTTCATGACGAAGCTGGTCTCGATCGAGGCGACGCATTTCAGCCGCGCGATCTTTTCCTTGATGAAGCGCTCGTACTGCTCGAGGCTTCCTGCCACCACCTTCAGCACATAGTCGCGCGAGCCGGTGACGAGGTGGCATTCCAGCACCTCATCCCAGCCGCGGATCGCTTCCTCGAACATGACGATCTCGTCCTCGTTCTGGCGGCTGAGCCGGATGGTGGCGATGGCGACCATGCCCCAGCCGAAGGCGGCCGGATCGACCAGGGCGGTATAGCCTCTGATGACGCCGGCTTCCTCCAGACGCCGCACGCGCCTCAGACAGGGCGACGGCGATAGACCGATCCGCTCGGCAAGCTCGTTATTGGTGATGCGGGCGTCGGCTTGCAGTTCAAGCAGGATCTTGCGGTCGAAATCGTCGGCTATCTTCTGCTGCACTTTCGGGCTCTCCAGGCAATTCGTTGCGGGAACGCAGCCATGGGAGCCTAAAAATAGCAAGGACTGCATGATGGGGATGGCATAAATTGCGAGGCAACACTCCTCGAAAAGCAGGAAATAGCCATGACCGCGCCGCGCCCGTCGAAAACCCACATCGGCAACCACAAGCTCCATCCGGAGACGCTGATGCTGAGCTATGGCTTCGATCCGCAGCTTTCGGAGGGCGCCGTCAAGCCGCCGGTGTTCCTCACCTCGACCTTCGTGTTCAAGTCGGCGGAAGAGGGGCGCGACTTCTTCGACTACACCTCCGGTCGCAAGGAACCTCCGAGCGGCACGGCTTCGGGTCTGGTCTATTCGCGCTTCAACCATCCCAACAGCGAGATCGTCGAGGACCGGCTGGCGGTCTACGAGGGCACGGACGCCTGCATCCTGTTCTCGTCCGGCATGTCGGCGATCGCAACGACCCTTCTCGCCTATGCCCGCCCGGGTGACGTCATCCTGCATTCGCAGCCGCTCTATGGCGGCACCGAGACGCTCCTGACGCGCACGCTCGCCGGCTTCGGCATAGAGGCTGTCGGCTTCGCGGACGGCGTCGACGAGGCGGCGGTTCGCGCGGCTGCCGATACAGCCACGGCCAAGGGCCGGGTGTCGGTCATCCTGATCGAGACGCCGTCAAATCCGACCAACAGCCTTGTCGACATCGCGCTGATGCGCAGGATCGCCGACGAAATCGGCGCCAGGCAAGGGACGAAGCCGATCATCGTCTGCGACAACACGCTGCTGGGTCCGGTGTTCCAGCGGCCGATCGAACACGGCGCCGATGTCTCCGTCTATTCGCTGACCAAATATGTCGGCGGCCATTCCGACCTGATCGCCGGCGCCGCGATGGGCAGCAAGGCGGTCACCAAGCCGATCAAGGCGCTGCGCGGCGCGATCGGCACGCAGCTCGACCCGCATTCCTGCTGGATGCTCGGCCGCTCGCTGGAGACGCTGTCGATCCGCATGGAACGCGCGAACGACAATGCGCGCCTGGTCGCCGAATTCCTGCGCGACCATGCCAAGGTGGAGAAGGTGCATTATCTGCCGTTCCTGGGCGAGGACACACCTTCGGGCCGCACCTATCGGGCGCAGTGCAGTGGCGCCGGCTCGACCTTCTCCTTCGACATTCGCGGCGGGCAGAAGGCGGCGTTCGCCTTTCTCAACGCCCTGCAGATCTTCAAGCTGGCGGTAAGCCTCGGCGGAACGGAATCGCTCGCCAGCCACCCGGCGGCCATGACCCATTCGGGTATTCCCTTCGAAGTGCGCCAGCGCATCGGCGTGCTCGAAACCACGGTGAGGCTGTCGATCGGCGTCGAGCATCCGGACGACCTGATCGCCGATCTGACGCAGGCGTTGGCAGCCGTCTGATCACCGCCTTCGTGGACTCCAAAAAGGGGCGGGCAACCGCCCCTTTTTGCCGCGATGTCAAATCGGCGTTACCGGGCGGAAACATCGGCTCCTCAAGCCGTTGTGGCGGTGCATCCATTTCGGGATGTCACAACGGAGGTTTCCATGCGCATTCAACCCCTCGCGCCGATGCTCTCGGCGCTGGCCATTTC
>NZ_RZOS01000298.1:0-7184 GCF_004022605.1 Mesorhizobium sp. M4B.F.Ca.ET.089.01.1.1 | reverse complement strand
TCCGAAGCCACACTGGACAGTGGAGCTGGCGCGCGGCGCCGGCGTCGAGGTCATCGGCGACATCGAGCTGTTCTGCCGCGAGCGCGTCCTGCGGGCGCCGGCGGCGCCTTTCGTCGCGATTACCGGCACCAACGGCAAATCGACGACCACGGCGCTGACCGCCCACATCCTGAAATCGGCAGGTCGCGACACGCAGATGGGCGGCAATATCGGTCGCGCCATCATGACGCTCGATCCGCCGGCAGAGGGGCGGCACTATGTCGTCGAATGCTCCTCCTATCAGATCGACCTCGCGCCCTCGATCAATCCGACGGCCGGCATCCTGCTCAACCTGACGCCCGATCACCTCGACCGTCACGGCACCATGGCGCACTACGCCTCGATCAAGGAGCGGCTGGTGGCCGGCAGCGAGACGGCAATCGTCGGCGTCGACGACTCCTGGTGCGCGCAGATCGCCGACCGGCTGGAGCGGGCGGGCAGGGAGGTCATCCGCATTTCCAAGCGGCTGCCGCTGACCGACGGCTATTTCGCCGATGGCAGCAACCTGATGGAAGCCGTGCATGGCCGCTACAGCCGCGTCGCCTTCCTGGAAGGCATCGGCTCGCTGCGCGGCCAGCACAATGCGCAGAATGCGCTGGCCGCGGTCGCCGCCTGCCTCAAGGTCGGGCTGGACCTCGGCGAGATCCAGGCGGGGCTGGAAAGCTTCCCCGGGCTGGCGCATCGCATGGAGCAGGTCGGCCGCAAGGACCATGTGCTGTTCATCAACGATTCCAAGGCGACCAATGCCGATGCGGCGGCTCCAGCCCTGTCGAGTTTCAGCCGTATCTACTGGATCGCCGGCGGCCTGCCCAAGGAGGGCGGCATCGAGCCGCTGCGCGGCTTCTTCCCGCGCATCGCCAAGGCCTATCTGATCGGCGAGGCGGCGCCCGCCTTCTCGGCGACGCTGGGCGAGGCGGTGCCCTACGAGATCTCCGGCACGCTGGCGGCGGCGGTCGAGCATGCCGCCCACGATGCCGCCCTTGACGATGGCGGCGAGGCGGTGGTGCTGCTGTCGCCCGCCTGCGCCAGTTTCGACCAGTTCAAGAATTTCGAAGTGCGCGGCGAAGCCTTCAGGCAAGCTGCGAGCGCTATAGATGGCGTGAAACCCATCGGAGGGCCACGTTAATGCAAAGCCGTCTCGACAAAAGTCCGGTAGCCACCTGGTGGTGGACGATCGATCGCTGGTTCCTGGCGGCGTTCCTGTCGCTGATGGGTCTGGGCATCGTGCTCTCCTTTGCGGCGAGCCCGGCGGTGGCCGAACGCATCGGCCTCGACAGCTTCCATTTCGCCACCAGGCAGATCATCTTTACGGTGCCTGCGCTCGGCGTGATGCTCGCGGTCTCGTTCCTGGAATCGCGGCAGATCCGGCGCATGGCGCTGGTGATCCTGTGCATCATGCTGGTGCTGATGGTGGCGGTGCTCTATGTCGGCGTCGAGGTCAAAGGCGCGCGGCGCTGGGTCTCGCTCGCCGGCCTCTCCATCCAGCCGTCGGAATTCCTGAAGCCGGCCTTCGTCATCGTCTGCGCCTGGCTGTTCGCCGAACACAAGCGCCAGCCCGACATTCCCGGCAATCTGTTTGCCCTGCTGCTGCTGGTGCTGGTCGTCTCGCTGCTGGTCGCCCAGCCGGACCTCGGCCAGACCATGCTGGTGACCGGCACCTGGGGGGTCATGTTCTTCATGGCGGGCCTGCCGTGGCTGTGGATCATCGCGCTCGGCGTCACCGGCGTCAGCGGCCTGTTCGCCGCCTATACCGTGTTTCCGCATGTCGCCGCCCGCATCGACAAGTTCCTGACCGGTGAGGGCGACACCTTCCAGGTCGACATGGGGCGCGAGGCGCTGATCAACGGCCATTGGTTCGGCGTCGGTCCGGGCGAAGGGACGGTCAAGCGGGTCATTCCCGATAGCCACGCCGACTTCGTCTTTTCGGTCGCCGGCGAGGAGTTCGGGCTGGTGATGTGCTTCTTCATCATGTCGATCTTCGCCTTCATCGTGCTGCGCGGCCTCAACACCGCGCTCAAGGAGCACGACGACTTCACGCGCTATGCCGTTGGCGGTCTGGTCACGGTCTTCGGCCTGCAGTCGGCCATCAACATGTGCGTCAACCTGCAGCTGATGCCGGCCAAGGGCATGACGCTGCCGTTCATCTCCTATGGCGGCTCCTCGCAGATCGCCATCGCCATCTCGATGGGCATGGTGCTGGCCTTGACGCGCAGACGGCCCGAGAAGCGCAAGCAGATGGTTTTTTCCTTCCCGCAGCGCGCCATGCCGGCGGAGTGAAATGTCGCGGGGTGTGATTCTTCTGGCGGCGGGCGGCACGGGCGGACATCTCTTCCCGGCCGAAGCGCTGGCGCATGAGCTCAACGAGCGCGGCTGGAAGGTGCATCTGGCCACCGATCATCGCGCCGAGCGCTATTCCGGCCAGTTCCCGGCCGTCAACATCCATCCGATCCAATCGGCGACCCTCGGCTCGAAGAACCCGCTGGCGGTGCTGTCGGCCTTGTGGGCGATCTGGCGCGGCGTGCGGCAGGCCTCCGCCGTCATCACCAGGATCAAGCCGGAAGCCGTCGTCGGCTTTGGCGGCTATCCGACATTGCCGCCGCTTTACGCAGCGACACGGCGCAAGGTGCCGTCATTGATCCATGAGCAGAACGCGGTGATGGGCCGCGCCAACAGGGCGCTGGCCGGCCGCGTCGACGCCATCGCCGGCGGCTTCCTGCCGGAGGACGAAAGTGCTGCCGGCGCCAAGACGGTGACCACCGGCAATCCGGTCAGGCCGCAGATCCTGGAGGCGGCGAAGACGCCTTACGTGGCTGCGACCGGCGAGGAGCCGTTCCGCTTCCTGGTGTTCGGCGGCAGCCAGGGCGCGCAGTTCTTCTCCGACGCGGTGCCGACGGCTGTCGGACTCTTGCCGGAGGCTCAGCGCAGGCGGCTGGCGATCACCCAGCAGGCGCGGGCCGAGGACGTGGCGCGGGTCAAGGCGGCCTACGCCGCGCTGGGCGTCGACGCGCAGGTGTCGCCCTTCTTCACCGACATGGCGGCGCGGATCGCGGCGGCGCATCTGGTGATGTCGCGCTCCGGCGCCTCGACAGTGTCGGAAATCGCCGTCATCGGCCGGCCGGCGCTGCTGGTGCCCTATCCGCACGCGCTCGACCACGACCAGGCGGCGAATGCCGCGGCGCTGGCCGCCGCCGGTGGGGCCGAGGTGCACCCGCAATCCACGCTGTCCGCCGAGCGCATCGCGGCGCTTGTCGGTGGGCTGATGGGCGATCCCGACAGGCTGTCGGCCATGGCCGCGGCCGCCCGGTCGGCCGGAAAACCGAACGCGGCGCGGTTGCTCGCCGATCTGACAGAGGCTATTGCGTCCAAAAAAACCGTTTCGGACTTCAGGAAGGGGACGCAAGCATGAAGATGCCGCAGACCATCGGCCTTGTGCATTTCATCGGCATTGGCGGCATCGGCATGAGCGGCATTGCCGAGGTGCTGCACAATCTGGGCTACAAGGTGCAGGGTTCCGACCAGGCCGACGGCGCCAATGTGCAACGGCTACGCGACAAGGGCATCGAATGTTTCGTCGGCCACAAGGCGGAAAACCTTGGCGATGCCGAGGTGGTTGTCGTCTCGACCGCGATCAAGAAATCCAATCCCGAGCTCAAGGCCGCGCGCGAGAAGCTGCTGCCGGTCGTGCGCCGCGCCGAGATGCTGGCCGAACTGATGCGCTTCCGCCAGGCGGTGGCGATCGGCGGCACGCATGGCAAGACCACGACGACCTCGATGGTGGCGACGCTGCTCGAGGCCGGCGGGCTCGACCCGACTGTCATCAATGGCGGCATCATCAACGCCTATGGCACCAATGCCCGCATGGGCGACGGCGAATGGATGGTGGTCGAGGCCGACGAGAGCGACGGCACCTTCCTGAAGCTGCCGGCCGATATCGCCGTCGTCACCAACATCGATCCCGAGCACCTCGACCACTACGGCAGTTTCGACAATGTCCGCGAGGCGTTTCGCCAGTTCGTCGAGAATGTGCCGTTCTACGGCTTCGGCGTGATGTGCACCGACCATCCGGAGGTGCAGGCGCTGGTCGGCCGCATCGAGGACCGGCGCGTCATCACCTATGGCGAGAACGCGCAGGCCGACGTGCGCTTCACCAATCATCGCATGGCGGGCGCGACCTCCGAGTTCGACGTGGTGATCCGCGACCGCAAGGGGCGTGGCCAGACGACGATCGCCGATCTGCGCCTGCCGATGCCCGGCCGCCACAATGTCTCCAACGCGACGGCGGCGATCGCGGTCGCGCATGAGCTCGGCCTGTCCGCCGAGGCGATCAAGAAGGGCCTGTCGTCCTTCGCCGGCGTCAAGCGGCGCTTCACCCATACCGGCACCTGGAATGGCGTCGACATCTTCGACGATTACGGCCACCATCCGGTCGAGATCACGGCAGTGCTGAAGGCGGCGCGCAGCGCCACCAAGGGCCGCGTCATCGCCATTGCGCAACCGCACCGCTACACCCGCCTGCACGACCTGTTCAATGAGTTCTCCGTCTGCTTCAACGACGCCGACACGGTGATGGTGGCGCCGGTCTATGCGGCAGGCGAGGAGCCGATCGAAGGGGTGACGTCGGACGCGCTGGTGTCGCGCATCCGCGCCGGCGGCCATCGCGATGCGCGCTATGTCGAAGGCCCGGCGGCGATCGCGCCGGCCATACGCGATCTGGCAAAGCCCGGCGACTTCGTCGTCTTCCTCGGCGCCGGCAACATCACGCAGTGGGCCTATGCGCTGCCCAAGGAACTCGGTGGAAGCGTCTCATGATGCGCGGCCAGCCCCTGATCGACAAGCTTGGCGACCGGCTGGCCGGCCTGCGCGGCCGCGTCACGCCCAACGCCGAGATGGACAAGATCACCTGGTTCCGCGCCGGCGGCCTGGCGGACGCGCTGTTCCAGCCGGCCGACGAGGAGGACCTCGCCGCCTTCCTGCGCGCCGTGCCGGAGGAAATCCCGCTGACCATCGTCGGCGTCGGCTCGAACCTCCTGGTGCGCGACGGCGGCATTCCCGGTTTCGTCATCCGGCTCTCGGCCAAGGGCTTCGGCGAGGCGGAAGTCGTTTCGCCGACCACGATCAGGGCCGGCGCCGCAACGCCCGACAAGCGCCTCGCGGCCGTCGCCTACGAGGCGGGGATCGGCGGCTTCCATTTCTACCACGGCATTCCCGGGGCCGTCGGCGGTGCGCTGAGGATGAACGCCGGCGCCAATGGCGTCGAGACGCGCGAACGCGTCGTCGAGGTGCGGGCGCTCGACCGCAAGGGCAATCTTCACACGCTCAGCAATGCCGACATGGGCTATGCCTATCGGCATTCGGCGGCGCCTTCGGGGCTGATCTTCACCTCGGCGCTGTTCGAGGGGCATCCGGAAGACCAGGCGACGATCAAGGCGGCGATGGACGCGGTGCAGAACCATCGCGAGACGGTGCAGCCGATCCGCGAGAAGACCGGCGGCTCGACCTTCAAGAATCCGGAGGGCACCTCGGCCTGGAAGGAGATCGACAAGGCCGGCTGCCGTGGCTTGATGATCGGCGGCGCGCAGATGTCGCCGATGCATTGCAATTTCATGATCAACACCGGCACCGCGACCGGCTACGACCTCGAATATCTCGGCGAGACCGTGCGCGCGCGGGTGCTCGAGAATTCGGGCGTCCGGCTGCATTGGGAAATCAAGCGCCTCGGCGATTTCCGGCCGGGCCACGCCGTGCAGGAATTCCTGGGACAACTGCTCTAGTCTAAGCCTCGCCGGCATTCAGGCGAGCCGGCCGAAGCTCGATCCCAGCGGATCTCCGCCGCGTGCCGAAGTTCAAGTAATACTTTAACTTCGGCGTCCGCAACGGCCTCCGAACCGTTGCCGCAAAGACTCTACGGCACACTTTTCGCGGCCGTTTTCACGGAAAGTGAATCTCTCGGAATCTTAAGGACTTGCCAGCGAATCAACTCTCTGATTCTCTGGCCTCAAGCGTTTCCTGATTTGAGTCGTTCGACGCGTCGGTCGCGTTTTCCGTCTGGGGGGGGCAACCTGCCGGAAGACTCGGACTCACTGTGCGGGAATGCTGGTGTGGAAATGTCAGTCGCGGCCCGCCGTGAGAGGGGATGACGGGAGATGAAGAACAAGCATGTGGCCGTCCTGCTCGGTGGTTTTTCGTCGGAGCGGCCCGTGTCCCTGTCCTCGGGGAAGGCATGTGCGGATGCGCTCGAGAATGAAGGCTATCGCGTCACCCGGGTCGACGTTGCGCGCGATGTCGGCTCCGTGCTTGCCGCGCTCAAGCCTGACGTTGCCTTCAATGCGCTGCACGGTCCGTTCGGTGAGGACGGCACCATTCAGGGTGTCCTCGAATATCTCGAAATCCCCTACACGCATTCCGGCGTGCTTGCCTCGGCGCTGGCCATGAACAAGGAGCAGGCCAAGAAAGTCGCCAAGGCAGCCGGCATCCTAGTGGCGGAATCGAAGGTGGCCAACCGCTTCGCCATCCAGAACAAGCATCCGATGAAGCCGCCCTACGTGGTGAAGCCGGTCAACGAAGGATCGAGCTTCGGCGTCGTCATCGTCCATGAAGGGCAGTCGCATCCGCCGCAGGTCATCGGCTCGTCCGAATGGAAATATGGCGACACCGTCATGGTCGAGCGCTACATCCACGGGCGCGAGCTGACCTGCGCGGTGATGGGCGACGTCGCGCTCGGCGTCTGCGAGATCATCCCGACCGGCCACTCCTTCTACGATTACGATTCGAAATACGTGGCGGGCGGATCAAAACACGAAACCCCTGCTAAAATTTCACCGAATATTTACCAAAAAATACAGACACTGGCGCTTAAGGCTCACCAAGCTATCGGTTGCCGGGGCGTCTCCCGGTCGGACTTCCGTTACGACGACCGTCACTCCGAGAACGGCGAGGTTGTCTGGCTCGAGATCAACACCCAGCCGGGCATGACGCCGACGTCTCTGGTGCCTGAAATCGCCGCTCATGCGGGGCATTCGTTCGGCGAACTGTTGAGTTGGATGGTGGAGGACGCTTCGTGTCTGCGTTGAGGTGGGGACAGGGCAAGGGGGCGGGTGTCGGGCCGGCGCCGTTCGGCCTTTCGCTGTCGTTCGACCATTTCGTGC
>NZ_RZOS01000297.1:0-7189 GCF_004022605.1 Mesorhizobium sp. M4B.F.Ca.ET.089.01.1.1 | reverse complement strand
GCTCGGCATCAAGGATCTGTTCGGCACCAAGGGCGTCCACACCCAGGCCTGCAGCCACGTGCTGGACGGTTTCGAGCCGCGCTACGAATCGACCGTCACCGCCAATCTGTGGGCGGACGGCGCCGTCATGCTGGGCAAGCTCAACATGGACGAGTTCGCCATGGGCTCGTCCAACGAGACCTCCTACTACGGCCCGGTCATCAATCCGTGGCGACGCTCGCGCCTCGATACGGTGGTAATGCCGACCACGCATCAGGGCGACGGCGGCTTCGTCTCGGCCGGCGGCGCGAAAACCCAGCGCACGCTGGACAATGCCCAGCTCGTGCCGGGCGGCTCGTCCGGCGGATCGGCCTCGGCCGTTTCCGCTTTCCTCTGCGCCGGAGCCACCGCCACCGACACCGGCGGCTCGATCCGCCAGCCGGCGGCTTTCACCGGCACGGTCGGCATCAAGCCGACCTACGGCCGCTGCTCGCGCTGGGGCATTGTCGCCTTCGCCTCGTCGCTGGACCAGGCCGGCCCGATCGCGCGCGACGTGCGCGACGCCGCGATCCTGTTGAAGTCGATGGCCTCCGTCGACCCGAGGGACACCACGTCGGTCGATCGTCCGGTGCCGGACTACGAGGCCGCGATCGGCAAACCGATCAAGGGTATGAAGGTCGGCATTCCGAAGGAATACCGCGTCGACGGCATGCCGCAGGACATCGAGGCGCTGTGGCAGAAGGGCATTGCCTGGCTGAAGGAAGCCGGCGCCGAGATCGTCGACATCTCGCTGCCGCACACCAAATACGCGCTGCCGGCCTATTACATCGTGGCGCCGGCCGAGGCCTCGTCGAACCTCGCCCGCTATGACGGCGTCCGCTACGGGCTGCGTGTGCCGGGCAAGGACATCGTCGACATGTACGAGAAGACCCGCGCCGCCGGCTTCGGCCGCGAGGTCAAGCGCCGCATCATGATCGGCACCTATGTGCTGTCGGCCGGCTATTACGATGCCTACTACCTGCAGGCGCAGAAGGTGCGCACCCTGATCAAGCGCGACTTCGAGAACGTCTTCGCCGCCGGCGTCGATGTCATCCTGACGCCGGCGACCCCGTCGGCAGCCTTCGGCGTTGCCGACGAGGACATGGCGTCGGATCCGGTGAAGATGTACCTCAACGACATCTTCACGGTGACCGTCAACATGGCCGGCCTGCCGGGCATCAGCGTGCCCGCCGGTCTCGACGCCAAGGGCCTGCCGCTCGGCCTGCAGCTCATCGGTCGTCCCTTCGACGAGGAAACCCTGTTCCAGACGGCGCATGTCATCGAGCAGGCGGCCGGCACATTTCAGCCGGAAAAGTGGTGGTAGGGTCGTCCCTCATCTAGCTCATGGCTCCGAGAATCGGAATCGATTGTCGGAAAGGATCATGCGCAAGATCAAAGTGTTACAGCGTCCTTTGCGCGTCCAGGGCGCGCGCGGCGCTGTAATGGGGTGAGGGATGTTCTTCTATCTTTCCAAGATCTTCTGGTTCTTCATCCAGCCGCTCAACCTGGCGATCTTCCTGCTGCTGGCGGGCCTGCTCGCGGCCGCGTTCGGCCGCCGGCGGCTGGCCGCCGCGGGCAGCGTGCTCGCCTTCCTGATCCTCGCCCTTTCGGCCTGGACGTCGCTTGGCGCGATGATGCTCAACCCGCTGGAGGAGCGCTTTGCCAAACCGTCGCTGCCGCAAAGAGTCGACGGCATCGTCGTGCTCGGCGGCGGCTTCGAGGGCGCCATCAACCTCGTGCGCGGCGGCTATGAGTTGAACAGCGGCGGCGATCGCATGGTCGAGACCGCGATCCTCGCCAGGCGGTTCCCGCAGGCCAAGGTGGTGGTATCCGGCGGTACCGGAGAACTGTTCCTGGACGGCGAGGGCGATGCCGACACCGCGCCGCGCCTGCTTGGCGCGCTCGGCGTCGGCGCCGATCGGCTGATCCTCGAGAACAAGTCGCGCAACACCTATGAGAACGCCGTCTTCACCAGGCAGATGGTGGCGCCGAAGCCGGGCGAGACCTGGCTGCTGGTGACCTCGGCCTTCCACATGCCGCGCGCCAAGGCGCTGTTCGACAAGGCTGGCTTCCCGACCATCCCATGGCCGGTGGATTACCGCACCTCGGGCAAGGAAGGCATCGGCCTGTTCCGCGACAACCCGGCCGATTCGCTGCAGGTGACGACCATGGCGATCCGCGAATGGATCGGGCTTGCCGCTTACTGGCTGTCCGGCCGCATCGACCGGCCCTTCCCGGGCGGCTGACCGAGGACCGCCTCCCTGGCCGCAGAGAAGAACTGGCGCCGGACCAGCACCGCCAGCAGCAGCAGCGTCGACAGCACGAAAATCACCGGGTCGATGAACCAGCCGAGATAGCCGATCGAGAAGAACACCGCGCGCAGGCCGGAATTGAAATGCTTGCCGGCCAGCATGTTCATGCGCGTCGCGCGCCAGACCGCCGTCTCGGTGACCGGATTGCGCGAAGCCTCGCCGTGCGGGATCGGCACCGCGCCGATCAGGATCGAGCAGTAATTGAACAGTCGGTAGGCCCAGCCGAACTTGAAGAAGGCGAAGGCCAGGATCAGCACCAGGCCGAAAACCTTCATCTGGAAAGCCTCGCGCGAAGAGGTCGCGCTCAGCGGCA
Source organism: Mesorhizobium sp. M4B.F.Ca.ET.089.01.1.1 (assembly GCF_004022605.1). Classification (NCBI taxonomy): domain Bacteria; kingdom Pseudomonadati; phylum Pseudomonadota; class Alphaproteobacteria; order Hyphomicrobiales; family Phyllobacteriaceae; genus Mesorhizobium; species Mesorhizobium sp. M4B.F.Ca.ET.089.01.1.1. The sequence goes on along the minus strand of NZ_RZOS01000297.1, from coordinate 4,546 downwards.
GGTCACTCAGCACCGTAAGCACCTGGTCGGAGGCGCCGAGCAGCGCGAAACAGCCGCCAAGCGCGATCAGCGAGGAGGATGCGAAGAAGGCGGTGCCTTGCTGCAGACCGGTCATGATGGCGGTGTCGACGATACGGATCTCGCGCTCGGCCATGGTTCGCATCCAGGTCGCACGCTGGGCGTTCATCGCCGTCGTCAACGAGACGCGGCTGACCAGTCTGCCGTCGGAGGCCAGCGTATGCAGCACCCAGACGATGAGGAAGAAGGCCAGCGCCGCGAGGTCGGCCGTCGAAAGATGGAAGGAATCGCCCATGTCCCCTTGTACCACAGGCGAGCCGGCCGCTTCGACGGTCGGCTAGGCCGGCAGGGGTTGGGCGGCTTTCGCGCGCAGGGCCTCGACCACCATGGCGGTCCTGGTGACCCACCCGAACGCGTTCTCGAAATTCCACAGCGTCGCCTGGCGGTTGAAGTCGGGGCCCGAATGGTTCATCGCGTCCTCGACCAGGACAGGCCAGAATTCCAGCATGTAGGCGTCGCGCGCGGTCGCATCGAGGCAGACATTGGTGGCGACCCCGCTGAACAGCAGATGGCGGATATTGCGAGCCCGCAGATGGGCTTCCAGACCGGTGTTGCAAAATCCGCTGTAGCGGGATTTGCGGATGATCTGGTCGCCCGGCTCCGGCTTCAGCGCATCGACGATTTGCCAGTCCCAGCTGTTGTCGATCAACAGCTTGCCGCGTAGCTCGGGGCGCTGGCGCATCAGCACCATTCCCAGTTCCTTGTGGTAGTTCGGCGAGGAAGCATCGCCGGCGTCGCCGAGGTCGGGCCTGTACGACATCTGCAGATAGACCACGGTGAGGCCAGCTTTGCGCGCGGCCGCAAGCAGCCTTTTGTTGGCCTCGATGGCCGGTGCGGCGCCCGATATGTCGAAGCCCGCCAGGTCAAACATGCCGCCCGCCGAGGCGAAGGCGTTCTGCATGTCCACCACGATGATGGCCGTCTGCGCCGGCACGATGCACACCGGTTCCGGCCTGGCATCCAACGCAAGCATTGCTTCCTCCCCAACGATTACCTGGCGTCTCGGAGAATAGCCCCGCCGGCGTGACCCGACAATCAATGTCGCTGCCGGAGCAGACAAGGTCGGCGGGCGCTCAGCCGCGATCCGCAAAACAGCGGAAACATCTCAGCAATTCCTATATGTATGCCGAGACGGATTCAGGAGACAACGGCGCGTGTTCCTTTCGGTTTTCGACCTGTTCAAGATCGGCATCGGCCCATCGAGCTCGCACACGATGGGGCCGATGACCGCCGCGCGGCGTTTTCTGGACGAAATCCTCGCCGGTGACTGGCCACGCCCGGCAGGCGCAAAAGTCGACCGCATCGGCGCCAGCCTGCACGGCTCGCTCGCCTATACAGGCATCGGCCATGGCTCCGACCGCGCCGTCGTTCTCGGCCTTGCCGGCGAGACGCCCCAGACGGTCGATCCCGACCTCGCCGACGGCATCGTTGCCGGGATCGCAGCCGAGAAGCGCATCGCGCCGCCGGGTCACCCGACTTACCGCTTCGATCCCGCGACCGATCTCGTGCTCGACCGCAAGACGCCGCTCACCGGCCACGCCAACGGCATGGCGTTCTATGCCTACGACGCCGGCGACCGACTGCTGCTCAAGCGCATCTATTATTCGATCGGCGGCGGCTTCGTCGTTTCCGAGGAAGAGCTGCAGCGGATGAAGGCCAAGGGCTCGGTGACGACGGAAGGCAAGAAGGTGCCTTATCCCTTCAAGAATGCCGTCGAGATGCTGAAGATGGCGGCAAAGAGCGGGCTTTCCATCGCCGAGATGAAGCGCGTCAACGAAGAGACGCAGATGTCGCGCGAGGACCTCGACGCCGGTCTCGACGCCATCTGGGGCGCCATGAAGGGCTGCATCGACCGCGGCCTGTCGCAGGACGGCATCATGCCGGGCGGGTTGAAGGTGCGCCGTCGTGCCCGGCAACTGCACGACAAGCTGCAGGAACAGTGGCAGCAGAACCGGCCGAACCCCTTGCTCGCCAATGACTGGCTGTCGATCTACGCCATGGCGGTCAATGAGGAGAACGCCGCCGGCGGACGCGTCGTCACCGCGCCGACCAATGGCGCGGCCGGAACGCTGCCGGCGGTGCTGCGCTACTGGCTGCATTTCCATCCCGAGGCCGACCAGCCGAGCATCCGCGACTTCCTGCTCACCGCCGCCGCCGTCGGCGGCATCATCAAGTCGAACGCCTCGATCTCGGGCGCCGAGGTCGGCTGCCAGGGCGAAGTCGGTTCCGCCTCGGCCATGGCGGCGGCGGGCCTTTGCGCCGTCATGGGCGGCACGCCGGAGCAGGTCGAGAATGCGGCCGAGATCGCGCTGGAGCATCATCTCGGCATGACCTGCGATCCCGTCGCCGGGCTGGTGCAGGTGCCTTGCATCGAGCGCAACGCGCTCGGCGCCGTCAAGGCGGTGACCGCCGCCTCGCTCGCCATCAAGGGCGACGGCACCCACTTCGTGCCGCTCGACGCAGCGATCGAGACCATGCGCCAGACCGGCCTCGACATGAACGAGAAGTACAAGGAAACCAGCCTCGGCGGCCTCGCCGTCAATGTCGTCGAGTGCTGAACGCCGATGCTGGCACTGTGGAGAAGTCGGGCAGGGGCGTTGACGGTTTCGCGTGCCGGACTAAACCTTAAGCGATGGCTCTCAATCTTCTAAAACTTTGCGTCGGCTGCGACAGCGTCGAGGATCTCGAAGAGTGGATCGACTTTCGCCTCGACGAGCGGCGGCGCGCCGGCGAGCCGGCCGAGCACTGGCACACCACCCGCATGGTGCCGTCGCGCGGCGACGAGGTCACCGACGGCGGCTCGCTCTACTGGGTGATCAAGGGCAGCGTGCAATGCCGCCAGCTGATCACCGAGATCCGGCCGTTCACCGACGATGAGGGCATCGGCCGCTGTCACCTGATGCTCGACCCGCAAGTCGTGCGCACCGAATGGCAGCCGCGCCGCGCCTTCCAGGGCTGGCGCTACCTGAAACCGTCCGACGCGCCGGCCGATCTCGGCAAGGGCAGGGCAGGCCTGGTCGAGATGCCGCCGAAGCTCAGGCAGGAACTGGCCGAGCTGGGCCTGCTGTAGGGCGGACGATTCTGCCCCGGGGTTGCGATCCGCCGACGCCTGCTGGCCCTCCCGGTGGTGAGACATGGGACTTGCAAGCATTGGCGCCGCGCCACATCTTCAACCTATGTGCGACAATCAGCAGATCGCTCAGGCGCGCCCCGCGCGGGCCCCGGCTTGCCGGAAGGGTCATGACTCCGGCAGGAAATGGCGGTCAAACGAGCGGTCTGTCGTGACTTTGCAGGGCGACGGGAATCGATGGGCATACTGATCGCATTGGTCGCATTGCTTCTGGTGCTTCTAGGCGCCGTCACGATTTTCGTGCGCGCCGATCCTGCGAAAATGGCGGATGGATTGAAGACGCTGGGGCCGATTCTCCTTGCCCTGGCCGGCGCAGCGATATTCGCCGTCGGGCGCAGCGGCCTCGGTGGGATCATGCTGGTCGGCGCGGCAGCCTGGTACGGTACGATGCGCATGAACCGGCCGGCGCAGCCACCGCCGCGAAAACGCTCCACCGTGCGCACTGCCGCGCTGGAAATGGAGCTCGATCACAAGACCGGCGGACTGGAAGGGCTCGTTCTGGCCGGCCGCCATGAAGGCAAGATGCTTGGCGCGATGAACCTGGCCGAGCTGCAGCACCTCTATCGTGAGCTCTCCGGCGATCCGGAGAGCCGCCAGCTGCTAGAGACGTATCTTGACGGCCAATTTCCCGTCTGGCGCAAAAACGCTGAGCCGGACAGTGGCGAAGGGCTGGGTGTTGCGCCAGGTGCGGGCGCCATGACTAAGGAGGAGGCCTACAAGATCCTTGGTCTTGAAGCGGGGGCCGCCGCGGCGGATGTCCGCAAGGCGCACCGCCGCCTGATGCAGCGCCTGCACCCCGATATCGGCGGCACGTCGTTCCTTGCGGCGCGGATCAACGAAGCCAAGGACGTCTTGCTCTCCAACCACAACTAGTCTCCTTCGACGCAGAAATTTCCCGGGAGATTCCAATGCCGCCCTACTGCTGGACGGCGTAACAGCTGATCTTCTTCTTCTTCAAAGCGGTGCAGGCATTCCACGCTGCATCCTTCGACGAGAAGCCGCCGAAGCGGGCGCGGTAGTAGGTGACGCCGTCCTTGTCGAAGGCGACGGTGAAGGCTGAGGCATCGGCCAGCACCTTCGGCGCCTGCTTGCTCGTCTTGTCGAGGAAGGCCTGGGCTTCCGATTGCTTCGGCGAGGACGCCACCTGCACCGCCCAGCCCGACGGCACCGAGGCCGTCTTGACCGGATCGACCGCCGCCGCCGGCTCAGGTTCGGCATAGGCGGCGACGGCCTGCGGCGCCGGGGCCGCAGCCACAGTGGCGACAGCCACGGTCTTGACCTTCTTGATCTGGACGACCGGCGTGGTTTCCTCGACGACCGGGGCGGTTTCCTCGACAA
>NZ_RZOS01000296.1:0-7200 GCF_004022605.1 Mesorhizobium sp. M4B.F.Ca.ET.089.01.1.1 | reverse complement strand
GTCATCGACCTGCAGAACGACTTCTGCCCGGCCACCGCCAGCGCGCCGCCCGGGCAGAAGTCGTTCTGCAGGTCGATGACAACAAGCGCTTCGTCGGCCATGGGGCCTCCTTCTCGTCTCGGCGTAGGCTTTGATAGAATGCCGCTGTCGCGACCGGACGCAGAAACTCGACCAGATGGCGGGCGGCGTCAACCTCCAGCGGCATAACAATCGCGTGGAGACCGTCAGCCTGTGCGGCGACAGGAAACTCCGGCTTTGACAATTCCTGCCGACTTGATATCATTTGCATACGAATGAATTTTAGCCGGTGGGACGCCGGCAGGTTCCCTCGCAAGGGCACCTTTCTGGGAAGGCAAAGCGTGATCCGTTACGCGAAACCCACCACTGTCGACGAGGCGCTCGCCTTGCTTGGCGAGGATCGCTGGCGAATCCTGGCCGGCGGCACGGACTTTTACCCGGCGCAAGGCAACAAGCCGTTTCGCGACAACATCCTCGACATCAACGGCCTGACAGCGCTGCGAGGAATCGCGGAAAGCGAGGCGCATTGGCGGATCGGCGCGCGCACCACATGGACCGACCTCGTCCGCCATCCGCTTCCGGCGGCCTTCGATGCGCTGAAGGCGGCGGCGCGGGATGTCGGCTCCGTGCAGATCCAGAATGTCGCCTCCATCGCCGGCAATGTCTGCAACGCTTCGCCCGCCGCCGATGGCGTGCCGGCGCTGCTGGTGCTCGACGCCGATGTCGAGTTGCGGTCGGCGAAGGCGACGCGGCATCTGCCGCTCGGCGAGTTCATTCTCGGCAATCGCCGCACCGCCCTGGCATCGGGCGAGATGGTCACCGCCATTCGCATCCCGAAACCGGCGGCTGCCGGCACATCTGCCTTCGTCAAGCTCGGCGCCCGACGCTATCTGGTCATCTCCATCGCCATGGCGGCGGCGCGCCTTGTCGTCGACGATGGCGCCGTCGCTGAAGCGGCCATCGCCGTCGGCGCCTGCTCAGCGGTCGCCAGGCGGCTCGCGGGCGTCGAGGCGGCCTTGCTCGGCCTGCCGGCCGACGAAGCCCTTGCCGGCGCGGTGCTCGCCGCGCCGATCGACGAACTGTCGCCGATCGGCGATGTGCGCGGCAGCGCCGACTACCGGCTCGACGCGGCGCGCGAGATCGTCGCCCGCGCCGTCGCCGGCGCCATGGGCCACGCTGCTGGCGACAAGGTGGCCGCATGAGCCAGGTTCAGCCTCTTGTGAGCGTAGACCAGTCCGGCACGGGCATGGGACGCGCCGACGTCGCCTTCGAGGTCAATGGCGCCGCCGTCAGCGTCTCCGTGCCGCCGGTCCGCCGCCTTTCCCAGGTGCTGCGCGACGAATTGGGGCTGACCGGCACCAAGGTCGGCTGCGATGCCGGCGATTGCGGCGCCTGCACCGTGCTGGTCGACGGCGACCCGGTCTGCGCCTGCCTGGTGCCGGCGGCCTCCGTGTCGGGCGCGACCGTGACCACTGTCGAGGGTCTTGCCAATGGCCGGCTGTCGGCGCTGCAGGCTTCCTTCCTCGAGCACGGCGCGGCGCAATGCGGCATCTGTACGCCGGGCCTGCTGGTGGCGGCGACCGCGCTTCTCGAACGCAATCCTCAGCCGAGCGAAGCCGAGACCCAGGACGCGCTGGGCGGCGTGCTGTGCCGCTGCACCGGTTATCGGAAGATCGTGGCGGCGGTGATGGATGCCTGGCACCACGTCGATGGGCTTGACCATCGCATGCCCGAGACGGGTCGCGCCGTCGGCGCCTCGCCGATCCGCCTCGATGGCGTGCCGAAGGTCACCGGCGATGAGAAATTCGGCGGCGACTCCTTTCCGGCCGATGCGCTCGCCGTGCTGGTGGTCCGCTCGCCGCACTATCGTGCCCGCTTCGCCTTCGGCGACATCGGGGCCTGGGCGGATGCCCGTCCCGGCATCGCCGGCGTCTTCACCGCCGCCGACATTGCGGGCCACAACTGCTTCGGCGTCATCGGTCCCTTTGCCGACCAGCCGGCGCTCGCGGAAGGCGTCGCGCGCTTTCGCGGCGAGGCGGTTGCGCTGGTGGCGGGCGAGCGCGAGGCGATCCTCGATCTCGATCTGACGGATTTTCCGGTTTCATGGACCGAGCTGCCGCATGTCCTGCAGCCCTCGGATGCGAAAGCCGATGGCGCGGCGCTGCTGCACCGGCACCGTCCGGCGAACCTGCTCACCTCCGGCTTCGTCGAACGCGGCGATCCTGACGCAGCGCTTGCCGGCGCCGCCGTCACCGCGTACGGCGCCATCGAAACCTCCTATGTCGAGCACGCCTATATCGAGCCGGAAGCCGGCTATGCTTACATGGACGGCGACACGCTCGTCGTCGTCGCCTGCACCCAGGCGCCCTATATGGACCGTGACGACACGGCGAAGGTGCTCGGTCTTCCCGTCGACAAGGTGCGCATCGTGCCGACTGCCACCGGCGGCGGCTTCGGCTCCAAGCTCGACGTCTCGCTGCAGCCGCTGATCGGCTTGGTGGCGATGAAGACCGGCCGGCCCGCGGCCCTCGCCTACACCCGCAACGAATCCATGATCTCGACCACCAAGCGCCATCCCGCCGAGATGCAGGCAACCGTCGGCGCCGATGCCGAAGGCCGCGTCACCGGCATGGTCTTTTCCGGCGATTTCAACACCGGCGCCTATGCCAGCTGGGGGCCGACGGTCGCCAATCGCGTTCCCGTGCATGCCTCCGGCCCCTATTTGACGCCGAACTACCGTGCCGAGGGTCGCGCCATCCACACCAACGGCCCGATCTCCGGCGCTTTCCGCGGCTTCGGCGTGCCGCAGGCGACTATCATGCAGGAGACGCTCTACGACGAGCTGGCCGGCAAACTTGGCCTGGACCGGCTCGATTTCCGCTTGAAAAACTGCCTTCGTAACGGCTCCGAAACGGTAACCGGGCAGCGCTTGGAGTCCGGCGTCGGCATCGGCGAATGCCTGGAATCGCTTCGCCCGCATTGGGCCCGCGCGCTCGGCGAGGCCGAGGCGTTCAACGCCGCCAGCGAGGACAGAAAGCGCGGCGTCGGCGTCGCCTCCTGCTGGTATGGCTGCGGCAACACCTCGCTGCCCAACCCTTCGACCATCAAGGTCGGCATCTCGGCCGCGGGCGAGGTCGTGCTGCATCAGGGCGCCGTCGACATCGGCCAGGGATCGAACACCGTCATCACCCAGATCTGCGCCGATGCACTCGGCCTGCCGCTGGACAAATTCCAACTGAAGAGCGCCGATACCGCGATCACGCCGGACGCCGGCAAGACGTCCGCCTCGCGCCAGACTTTCGTCACCGGCAAGGCAGCCGAGAAGGCCGGCAGGGCACTGCGCGAGCAGATCCTGCGCTTCGCCAATGTCTCTGAGAAGGCAGCGATCGCACTCGATGGATCGAGCCTGGCCATCCGCGAAGGTGAAGCGACACGGAGCATCGATCTGTCCGAGCTGAAGGCCGACGCCGCCGGCCTGGTCTTCGTGGCGCAAGAAACCTACGACCCGCCGACGCTGCCGCTGGACGCCAAGGGCCAGGGCAAGCCTTATGCCGTCTACGGCTATGGCGCGCAGATCGCCGAGCTGGAGGTCGATCTCAAGCTCGGTACCGTGAAGCTGATCAGGATCACCGCCGCGCACGATGTCGGCAAGGCCATCAATCCCGTCCTGGTCGAGGGCCAGATCGAGGGCGGCATCGCGCAAGGCATCGGCATGGCGCTGATGGAGGAATACATCCCCGGCCGCACCGAGAACCTGCACGACTATCTCATCCCGACCATCGGCGACGTGCCGCCGGTCGAGCACATTCTGGTCGAGGTTCCGGACCCGGAAGGACCCTTCGGCGCCAAGGGCCTGGGCGAGCATGTGCTGATCCCGACCGCGCCGGCGATCCTCAATGCCATCCGCCACGCCACCGGCGTTCTGGTCACCAAGGTGCCGGCGACACCGGCCCGCATCCGCGCGGCGATCCGCGACAAGGAGGCACGCCGATGAGCGAGCTTGCCGAACGTTTCGAAACCCACGACCCCGGCGAGAAGCAGGTGGCGGAGAAGATCCGCTGCGATGCTTGCCCGGTCATGTGCTACATCGCCGACGGCCGCACCGGCGCTTGCGACCGCTACGGCAATGTCGGCGGCCGCATCGTGCGCATGGACCCCCTGACCATCCTCGACCATGCCGCCGAGGCCGGCGGCGCCGTCGTGCCGTTCGCTGCCGAGGGCGAGGCCTGGAACGGCGAGCTGGTCAACACTGGGCGCCGCTTCGTCACCGCGATCGGCGCCGGCACCACCTATCCGGACTACAAGCCGGCGCCCTTCATCGTCAGCCAGGAGGTCGAGGGCGTCGATCTTGTCACCGTCGTTACCGAGGGCATCTTCTCCTACTGCGGCGTCAAGGTGAAGATCGACACCGACCGCCACATCGGCGACGAGACGGCGACGGTACGTGTCGAGGGCGAGGCGATCGGCCACGTCACGACAGGCGAATACGGCTCGCAGATGCTGTCGCTCGGCGGCGTGCATCACCTGACCGGCGGCTCCAAGCAGGAAGGCCGCGCCACCTGCGACGCGCTGCTCAATCTCTGCAACCGCAAGCCGGTCGAGCTTACCATCGATGGCGGCGCGACCGTCATCGTCGAGGCAGGCAAGGCGCCGGTGATCGACGGCAAGGTCGAGCATCGCATGCGCGTCGGCTGCGGCTCGGCCACCATCGGCATGTTCGCCACGCAATGGCGCGGGCTGGTCGACGAGGTGGTGGTGGTCGACGACCACATCACCGGCGTCGTCTCCGAGCATCAGGCCGGCAAGGTGCTGGGCTGGCAGGACACCGGCATCAAGATCATCGGCCGCCGCTCGACGCCTGGCCGCTACTTCAAGGTCTCGGAGCCCGGCCTCGGCTGGGGCGGCACCTCGATCTCCGACCCGCTGTCGATCCTGGGCGACTGGAACGCCAAGAAGGGCGCGCGGCCCGGCCTGTCGCTGCTGATGGTTTCCACCACCGGCGAGCAGTTTGCCTACTACGAGCTCGACGATGACCTGAAGCCGGTCGAAAAGCCGTTCCCGGAACGGCTGCAGAAGTCCGTCGGCCTGATCGAGGACAATTGCGAGCCGGCGCTCTGCACCGTGCTGTTCATCGGCGGCGCTGGCGGCTCGCTGCGCGCCGGCGTCACCGAGAACCCGGTCAACCTGACCCGCTCGGTGCAGGGCCTGAGGACTTACGTCACCGTCGGCGGCGCGCCGGTCTATGTCTGGCCGGGCGGCGGCATCACGCTGATGGTCGACGTCACCCGCGTGCCGGAAGGCGCCTTCGGTTACGTGCCGACGCCGGCGCTGGTGGCGCCGATCGAGTTCACCTTGCGCCGCGACGACTATGTCAGGCTGGGCGGCTACGAGGCCGAGATCCGCAGCGTCGAGGACATCCTCGCCAAGGGTGGCGAGTACCTCAACCCGCGCCGCGGCACCGGCGCTCCCGTCAACAATCCCTGGCCGCCGCTGGCGCAGTTGCGGCGGGCAGCGGCGAACGGGGCCGGAGGATGAACAGCCCGCAGGCGCATTGGCTTGCCGACGGCCGGCGGCTCCATCTCAACCATGGGCCGATCGACCTGATCGTCGAGGCCTTTGGCGAGCCGGATGAATGCCGGGCCGCCTACACCCAGGCCGTCGCGCGGTTCGAGACCATCCTGATTGAGTTGGTCAAAGAGCTTCCCGAATTGCGGCTCCCGGCATTCTTCCTGGCGCCGCGCGATTTCGCGGGGCCGACGGCGCGCCGCATGGAAGCAGCCGTCATGCCGCTGGCGGAATGCTTTATCACCCCGATGGCCGCTGTTGCCGGTTCGGTAGCCGACGAAATTCTGGCGGCGCTGCTCGCCGGCCGCCGGCTGGACCGCGCCTATGTCAACAATGGCGGTGATTGCGCCCTCCATCTCAGCAGCGGCCAGTCGATGATATCGGCCATTGCCGGCACCGGGCATGGCATGGCCGATCGCGTTACCATACGCGCCGAGGATGGCGTTCGCGGCGTGGCGACCAGCGGCTGGCGCGGCCGTTCGTTCTCGCTGGGTATCGCCGATGCCGTCACCGTCCTGGCGCGGACCGGCGCCGACGCCGATGCCGCCGCAACGCTGATCGCCAACGCCGTCGATCTGCCCGGTCACCCTGCGGTCGAACGGGCGCTGGCGCGCGATCTAGCACCCGACAGCGATCTTGGCGACCGGCTGGTGACGCAGGGCGTCGGCGCGCTTTCGCCGGGCGAAGTGGCGCGGGCGCTGGACAACGGGCTTGCCGTCGCCGAAGATTTTCGCCGGCGCGGCCTGATATCGGCCTCGGCGCTGTTCCTTGCCGGTGAGACACGCATCAGTGGTTCGGTGGCGCTCGCCGCGCCCAACAAGCATAAAGCGAAGGAAACTGCCCATGCCTGAATTCCCGATCCGCAAGATCGCGGTCCTGACCGAAGAGATTTTTCACGATGGCGGTCCAGTCGCGGCAGCGCCACGCCGCCGTGCCGCTGCCTTGGCGGTGGTGAAGAACCCCTTCGCCGGCCGCTACGTCGAAGAGCTGCAGAGCGCCATGGACGACTTGAAGCCGCTCGGGCTGCTGCTGGCCGATCGGCTGATTGCGGCGCTTGGCGGCGACGTGAAGCAGATCGACGGCTACGGCAAGGGCGCCATCGTCGGCTCCGCCGGCGAGCTGGAGCACGGCGCGCTGTGGCATGTGCCGGGCGGCTACGCCATGCGCGAGCGTCTCGGCGATGCCAAGGCGATCGTGCCGTCAGCCAAGAAGGTCGGCGCCTTCGGTTCGCGGCTCGACGTGCCGCTCGGCCACATCAACGCCGCCTATGTGCGCAGCCATTTCGACGCCATGGAGGTCGGCGTAAGCGACGGGCCGCGTCCCGACGAGATCCTGTTCTGCCTCGCCATGACCTGCGGCCCGCGCGTGCACGACCGCATGGGTGGCCTCGCGGCCAAGGACATCAAGGCATGGGACGGGCTGAGATGAGCGGCGAGGACAATCTGCTGCGGCTGGTCGAAGCCGAGGAGCCGGACGAGAACGGCTATCACCTGCAGGACCAGGTCGGTTTCATCCTGCGCAAGGCGCATCAGCGCCATGTGGCGATCTTCGCTTCGCAGATCGGCGATCTGACGCCGCCGCAATTCGCGGCTTTGGCCAAGCTCCACGACATAGGCG
>NZ_RZOS01000295.1:0-7220 GCF_004022605.1 Mesorhizobium sp. M4B.F.Ca.ET.089.01.1.1 | reverse complement strand
CCCGTCCCCTGGAAGGCTCCGCCATAAACGCCGATGTCCTCGCCCATCAGCAGGACGCGCTCGTCGGCCTCCATGGCGATCGCCATCGCCTCCTGGATCGCCTGCGCATAGCTCAGTTCGCGCACCTCGGCATCCATCACGCCAGCTCCGTATAGACGTAGTTCTGAAGATCGCCGATGTCCGGAGCGGGGCTCGCCTTGGCGAATTCGATGGCCTCGGTGATCTCCTGTCTGACAGCTTCGCGCACCGCTTCGATGCCCCTGTCGTCGATGATGCCGAATTCCTTCAGTTCCGCCTCGAACAGCGTGATCGGATCGCGGTTCGACATCCAGTCCTCGATCTCCTCCTTGCTGCGGTAGCGGTTGCGGTCGCTCTTGGAGTGGCCGCGATAGCGGTAGGTCTTGGATTCGATCAGCGTCGGTCCCTCGCCTGTCCGGGCGCGCTCGATGGCGGCATGCGCGGCCTCCGCGACTTCGGTGAAGCTGTTGCCGTTGACGATGACGCCGGGCATCGAATAGGCCGCCGCCCTGTCGGCGATGTTCCTGACAGCGGTCGAGCGGGCGGTCGATGTCGACATGCCGTAGCCATTGTTCTCGCAGACGAACACCACCGGCAGCTTCCAGATCGACGCCATGTTCAGCGCCTCGTGGAAGGCGCCCTCATTGTTGGCGCCGTCGCCGAAGAACGAGACCACCACCTTGCCGGTCTTCAGCCGCTTGGCCGAAAGCGCCGCGCCGACCGCGATCGGGATGCCGCCGGCGACGATGCCGTTGGCGCCGAGATTGCCCTTGGCGACATCGGCGATGTGCATCGAGCCGCCGCGCCCTTTGCAGTAGCCGGTGGTCTTGCCGAAGAACTCCGCGAACATCTTTTTGACCTCGGCGCCCTTGGCGATGCAGTGGCCGTGGCCGCGATGGGTCGAGGTGATCTGGTCATCCTCGGCAAGCGGCATGCAGATGCCCATCGCGCTTGCTTCCTGCCCGATCGACAGGTGCATGGTGCCGTGGATCAGGCCGCGCATGTAACAGTCCTCAGCGCCCTCCTCGAAGCGGCGGATGAGGTACATCTTGCGCAGCACTTCCCTGAGCTGGCCGGCGTCGTAGTGCCGGTAGGCAAAGGGCAGATTGGTGGGCGCGGCCTTTTCCAGCACGGCTTTCCTGGCCATCGGTCATGCCCTCCCGTAGACCAGCTGGTCCTGTCGTGCCCTGAGCTCCGCGATCCTTGAACCCGGCGCGGGCGCCGCATTGGCATAGGTGATGAGATCGCCCTTCCTGATCGGCGCACTCACCGAGGCGCCTTGCAGCAGGCCGCAGGGAACGGCTCCGGCCGCCTTCGCCTCCGGCGCGGTCATGATCCAGGCGCGGTAGCAATACTCGCCGATCGCATCGAGCCGTTCGCCCGGCTGCATGTCCTTCTTGGCGACCGCGCAGACCTCCGCCACCGGCTTTGCCAGCGGCACCATGTCGGCCTTGCCGTAGAGGACGACGCGCGCGCAGGTCAGCGGCACTTCGAGCGAGGTCAGGTGATACGGTCGATGAAAGGTGAAATATGGGCCCTTGCCCATCTTCAGGTCCTCCATGCGCTCCGAGATGCGCGGATGCGACATGTCGGCGACGACGAAGACACCCGGCGCGACGCCCTTGCCGATCGAATAGTCGACGACGCCGACCTTCGACAGCACGCCGCCATCCTTCTGCGGCACCAGCACCTTCGACAATTCGCCAAGCGTCGCAGCGGGCCCGTGCATGCCGGGCCTGTCGGGCACCAGTCCGGTGGCATTGGCGATCGCCGCCATCTCGACCATCGTCTTGGAGCCGTCGACGAATTCCACCAGCATGCGAACATTCATGTGGCGGCGCGCGGCCTCCTCGGCATAGTCATGCGGGACGGCGTCGATGTTGAGCGGGTTGTTCTTGCCTTTGCCGGCGGCGACGATCGGATGGCCCATCGCCGAAACGAACTCGATCAGTTCCATGCAGGAGGACGGCTCGTCGCCGGCGCCGAGCGAATAGGTGACGCCCAGCCTGTCGGCCTCGCTCTTCAGATAGGCGCCGATGGTCACGTCCGCCTCGACATTCATCATTACCAGATGCTTGCCGTGCTCCATCGCCCGCAGGCCGTATTCGGCGCCGACCGCCGGAACGCCGGTGGCGTCGATCACCACATCGATCAGCTCGTTGTTGATGACGAGGTCGGCATCGCCAGTGACCGCGACCTTGCCGGCCTCGATCGCCGTGCTCATCGCCGCGACGCTTGAGACCTCGCGCGAATGGCCGCTCTCCTGAAAGGCGATATCGACCGCCTTGGCCGCCGCCGGAAGGTTGAGTTCCGAGATCGCGCCGATCTCGATGCCGGTCATGTGGACGACCCTGGTCACGATGTCGGTGCCCATCTCGCCTGAACCGATCAGCCCGATGCGGATCGGCTTGCCGGACTTCGCCCGCTCGGAAAGATCGCGCGCAAGGCCGGTCGGCGCGACGTTGATGGTCATTGCTATATCCTCCCAGGGGCGTCTTGCCTCCGGTCTGACAAATACTGAACATCTGTCTCCATATCAAGACGAATGTACAAATCTTTGCGGCAAAATCCGCAGCAGGAATTGCCTGCCGGATGAGAGGTCACGCACTTCGCGAGGGCTTTGCTGCTTTCCGGCCCGAGGACCGGTTGCCCTCGCCTGAAAATCAGATCGAATCGCTCGGGCGTGATTGCCCGAACGCATCGCCGGGCCGTAGGGCGACAAGCCCGGCCCGTAGGCCGATTGGGCTGAACCTGCTCCCTGGACCGGAGCGCCGACAGACCGCCGCAGCGGAAAACGCAAGAACGGACTCGGCGCGCCGTAGCCTATCTCGTCGCTGCCGGAGGCAGGCGGTCGAGCGCCGTTTCGCGGGGAGCGGCGAGCGCCTTCTTGATCGCCGCCCTCTCCTGCGCCATCGCCGGGAAGAGCCAGTTCGGTTCCAGGCCGACGAACTGGTCGAGGAAGGCGATCGACATGTTCGGATCCTCCTCGGCGTTTTCCCGATAGGACCACCAGACGCGCAGATCGGAGGCGGCCTTTTCGAGATCGCGGGATTGCCCGAACTCCTGTTCCTGGACCGCGGCAATGCCGCAGACGCAGAAATTCGTATAGAGAAAGCCTTCCGGCCAGAACCGCGCGATCTCGAGCGTGGCCTTGTCATCCGCCTCGCTCGTCCCGGCATCCGAAACCATGACCGCCGGCTTGGTCCGGATCAGCTCGCGCAGGGCTAGCCCCGCGACGAAGACGATGTAGTCGGCCCGGTCGATCGCTGCCGAATCGTCCTGCTGGTCGATCGCCGCCAGCCAGTCGAAGAAGACCTGGTTCAACAGCTTGTCGTCGATCCGGTAAGAGAACCCAAAGTGCTCCTTCACCAGTTCCGCATTGTTCCGGAAGGCCTTGGAAAACCAGCGCAATTGGCGGAGCCGGTGCCGCAGGTCCGGTATCGAGGACAATTTGTCCTTGGGTGTCAGATCCATTGTCCAGTTCCAACTGAGGCGCCCGCGATACCCAACCGCGACAGGGCATCAACATGTACATCTGTTGCACAAAAAATGCAAAGGTTCATCTCCGCCGATTTCGCGACAACCTCTCGCGAACGACCCGCTACGGAAGATGCGGGATCAGATCGGCAAAGACTCGCGCCAGGTCTCCAGGCCGATCCTGGCTTGCCAGCGCCTTGCTGAACAGCACGTAGCGCGCGTCGACCGCAGCGCAGACGCCCGCATAGATATCGTCATCCGCCGTGACGTCGGCGCTATAGCTGGCGACGGCGGTGGCCAAGGCGAGTGCCGCCGCGACATATATGCCCGTGTCCAGCATCCGGCCGTTGGCCGCGTCATCGATGTATCGCGGCGACTCGACCGGACGGGCGCGAAGAATGGCATGGGCCATGGCGGCCGCCTGCAGGGCAATGTCGTCGAGCGAGGCATCGTCGGCGCCTTTCGATCGGCCGGCCGGGGCCGGCTGCTCGGTTCTGGCCGCGAGGCGATGGGCTTCGCCGAACAGTTCCTCGCTCAGCCGCGGATTGGCGACCCCTTTCGCCAACAGGATCTGCTTGGCGGCGAAATAGCAGTCGCGCGCGAACAGCGCCTGGGAGGTCGCATTCTCGGTGTCGAAGTAACGGCCAAGCGGATAGGCGGACGCGCTGCCGAAATGCGCGTTGGGGTCGGAAGAGAGCAGCCCTATGGCGACAGATTCCAATGCCGAAAGCGCGCTGTCGGAGAAGTCGGCGATCGCCGTCACCAGCCCGGCCGGGCCGGCGGCGCGGTCGCTCCGTTCCGGCGATTGGTCGTCCTGCCCCTTGCGGGTGGTCGCACGCATTTCGCGCGCCACGAACCGGGCGTCGCGCAAGCGCTCCTTCACCTTGGTCCGCAGTTCCTCCGGCAAAAACGGCGCCATCACCTCGGTCCCTTTGACTGCCAATCGCTACTCCTTGCAAAGATAGACAATTATGGGCTGCAAAGCTATGACATCGTCATCCGCGCATCCTGTGTTCCGGCTGTGACAGGTGGGCTGGAATGACGGGAGCCAAGGGGACCATGCGCCAGAGGAAACGGGGCTCGAAAGATCCCGAGATGCCGTTTGGCGAGAATGTCCGCGGCTCGAGTCAGGCCGACCGCGTCCGCATCCGGACCGCCTGGATGTACTATGTCGAGCAGCTCACCCAGAGCGAAATCGCGGCCATCCTCAATGTCGGCCGGGTGACCGTCGTCAGGCTTCTGGCCGATGCCCGCGCCCGCAACGAAATCAAGATCACGATCAACGCCAAGGTCGCCGACACGACCGAGCTGGAGCGCGGCCTCGAGGAACTGTTCGACATCCAGAAGGCGATCGTGGCGCCGCTGTCCGGCCCGCAAGCCGATCCGGTGCCCGTCATCAGCGCCGCGGCGGGCGACTATATCTCGCAGATCGCGACATCGAACATGCGCGTCGGCGTCGGCTGGGGACGGACCCTCTACAACACCTTGCCCTTCATCAAGGGCCAGTCGCTCACCGGCTTCCGCGTCTACTCGCTGCTGGGCGGCATCATCCAGGCGCGCCGCTTCAATCCGGCCGAGTTCGCCTGGCAGCTGGCCGAGCTCTTCCAGGGCGAGGGCTTCCTGGTGCCGGCCCCGGCGATCGTCGACAGCGTCGAGACGAAGCGCACCCTGATCGAGCGCTGCGGCCTCAACACCATCTTCGAAATGGCCGAGGATCTTGACGCCGTGCTTCTCAGCGTCGGCGGAACCACGTCGACCGCCACCTCGTACCAGGTCGGCTACCTGACCGATGCCCAGCACGACTCGCTGGTTGCGGCCGGCGCGATAGGCGACCTTTTGTTCCACTTCTTCGACGAGCGCGGCAATCTCATCGATCACGAGATCAACGACCGCGTCATGTCGGTCGGCCTCGACCGACTGCGCCGGGCACCGATCCGCCTGCTCGCATCCGGCGGGCCGGAGAAAGTGGGCGCCCTGATCGGGGCGATGAAGCTGGTCAACCCGACGGTTTTCATCACCGACGAGGTCACCGCGGCGAGCATGATCGAAAAGACGCGGCTGAACGGATCGCGGAAGAAGGCATAGAGCGCCGGACGGCGCGGCCGGCGCCCGAGCCGAGCCTCAGGCGGCGAGCGTGTTGGTCTTTTTCCTCGTGCGCCGCGCAAAGTCCATCGTGTGCTCGAACGACACCACTCCGGCCTGGCTGCCGAGCCCGGTTGCGTTCAGCGCCGAGGTCGCCTGCGCCAGCGTGACCGCGCTTTCCGCGTCGAGCCCGCGGTGCAGGCCCGCCGCGAAGCCGGCGTTGAAAGCATCGCCGCAGCCGCAGGTGCAGACCACATCGACCTCGAAGGCCGGGATATGGAAGCGCGTGCCGTCGGCATGGTGATAGTAGGCGCCGTGTTCGCCAAGCGTCAGGATGCAGCAGCCCACGCCGCGATCGAGCATGAAGCGCGCCACGTCCTGCGTGTCGGTGAGACCGGACAGTAGCCGCGCCTCCTCGACCGAGGGCAGGAAATAGTCGACATGCGGCAACAGCCTTGCGATCATCGACATGTCCTCATGCCTCGCGGAAGCGACGTCGAGCGTGGTCACGCAGCCGCGCTTCTTAGCGCGCGCCAGAAGGTCGACGGTCGGCTCGCCATCCATGCGATCCATCAGGCCCGCGCCGCCGACATGCACGAACGATGCATCGAGCACCCGCTCGAACTGGTCCGGCGTGACTTCGAAGAAGCCGGTCGCGCCCTTCATGTGCATGGCCGGCCGCTGGCCGTTGTCCTGGACCGCGACGATGCTCGATGAGGTGCCGACACCGTCGATGCGCTGCATCATGCTGGTGTCGACGCCGTAGCGGTTGAGCCGGCCAAGCACCCAGTCGCCCATGTCGTCGGCGCCGACGCCGCCGACGCCGAGCACCTTCATTCCGTATTTCGCCGCCACGATCGCCGCCGCCCCGGCGGCGCCGGAAACGGCGATGGTGATCTCCTCGAGGAAATCGAATTCGGTCGGACCCGGAATGCGGCGCACCGGCCGGCCGAGGCAATCGAAGGTGAAGAAGCCGATGGAGGCGTAGTCGTAGAGCACGGTGATTCCCGTCAGTTGAGGCGGATGCGCTGGCCCGATTCCGCGTCGAAGAAATAAAGCCGCTCGGGGTCGAGCTCAATGGCGATCGAGGTGTCGAGCGGCTGCCGGAAATCCCGGTCCGCCTTCACCTCGACGACCATCGCATCGGTGCGAACCGAAAGGAAGGTCTGGTCGCCGGTCGGCTCGAGCCCGTAGAGCTGCCCCTTGAGATGAGCGGCGTTGCCGGTCGCCACTTTCGCGTCCTCGGGCCGCACGCCGAGAATGACGGCCCGGCTGTCCGGCAGGTTGATGCCGGCGACCTCGACCCCCGGAGCGGAAAACCGCTTGCCGCGCACCTCGCCCTTGATCAGGTTCATGGGCGGCGAGCCGATGAAGCCGGCGACGAAGGTGTTGTTGGGATTGCTGTAGATCTCGTCGGGCGTTCCGAGCTGCTGGATACGCCCCTTGTCCATGATGACGATCCTGTCGGCGAGCGTCATCGCCTCCACCTGGTCGTGGGTGACGTAGATGGTGGTGATCTTCAGCTGGCGCTGGACATGCTTCAGCTGCACCCGCATCGCATTGCGCAGCTTGGCGTCGAGATTGGACAGCGGCTCGTCCATCAGGAACACGCGCGGCTGCCGGACAATGGCGCGGGCAAGGGC
>NZ_RZOS01000294.1:0-7228 GCF_004022605.1 Mesorhizobium sp. M4B.F.Ca.ET.089.01.1.1 | reverse complement strand
ATCCAGAACCGCGCCGTGACGCGGCTATGGCTGCCCTATCTCGTTGTCGCCCTGGCGATACTATTCCTTTCGACTACAGCCTTCGTCGGTGAGTCGCGAAACGTCATTTTTTCCATGTGGGGAGCCGGGGCCTTCTGCCTCGTGTTTGGGCTTGCCGCCGCAGAGGTCGAAGGTCGGGTCTTCATGCGTGGCCGCGCGTTTCAAATGCTAGGTACCGCGAGCTATGCGATCTACCTTGTGCATCTCGTCCTCCAGGGGAGCTTGTTAAAATGGCCGATCTGGTACTGGCGTTGGGACGAAATCATCGAGCCGCATCTCGGGCTTGTGCTCATGGTCTCGTTCGCTGCCTCCTGCGGACTAGTCGTCCACTACGGCTTCGAAGTTTGGGCCAACGCTTGGTTTCGGCGCTGGCTTTTACAATGGTCGCCGACGCGTCTTCAGCTCAGTCATCCTCAAATTGCCGATGGCGATGGTCCGCGTATCCGCGCTGTCGCACAGGAACCGAGCTGACACGCTGTTCTCGTGGCGCTGAGTGCGCCTACTTCCGCACGATCCAATCCAGCAAGTCTGGACCGATCGTCTGTGCGCCGGTGAAGTCGCTGACCATTTGCGCCGCAATTTCCGCCATCGAACTTCAGGGAATTCCGTCTTCAATGACCGATTTGTGGAAGGTGGCTCGTAGGATTTCGCGATCGAACGCCGACACCTTGGGCCGGACATTTCTGCTTCCCGGAAGCACAGCCATCACTTGATCCGGGTCACGGTGGCGCTGGCGCGTTGGCGCGTGCTTCGCAGCAATATGGGCCGCGAGTTGCTTTTCAGCCTCTGCAAAGTCAGATCGAGCGCAGCCAGTGCTATATCGCCTTCCGCCATCTTCGATGTACCAGCGGCCCGCTGCATGAGCGACCCGTCTTTTTTTCCGGTATTCGTCCCGCCAGACAAGGCGAGCTCCTTTGCTAGGGCGCGACATAGGCGTCGCATTTCCTCGATCGCCGTCACGGTCGTATATTCCTTGTTGGCGATTATTTCTGTGGTAAGGCGACCACGGCCGCGCTCTTTGCGGAGCCCTTTGACCGTCATCCGGAAAAGCAAGCTTGGCAGCAGAGTCTAGTCGCAAGGGCGCGTCGATGTCGAAGTCGGAAAACTTTGGCGCGATATCTCTCTCGCCATATAGTCTGATTCAGTGATGATCTTGATCTTGCATAGGCGAGCCGACGCTGTCGATCGAGAGACGTTTTTCAGCTCACAGCAATCGCTTTTGGCCCTAGTCCGACACCAGACTAAAAACTTGTCGGTGGTCACTTCAAAAAAGCGCGCATAAGTCATATTGTCCTTTTATTTTCAATATGATAGCCATAGTCTCCGTAAACAGCCGCACCCCGGTTTAACACTCTTTAATTCACATAAATTTCGGTGGAAAAAAGCCGGCGGGATCTCCGCCGGCTAGCTATCATGTCGGTAGGGTCGAGGCTGGATATGTCAGGGCTGCTTCGGCAGCAGCGACCAGACGGCCGGCACCAGGGCCGCGGCCAATGCCACCTTGATCAGGTCGCCGACGATGAAGGGCACGACACCGAACTGCCAGGATTTTTCGGCGCCGATCAGCATTGCCAGCCAGGCAAAGCCCATGGCCATCATGACGACTTCGCCGACCAGCATGGCATTGAAGAGCTTGACCGGATGACGGTCCCAACCACGGTCGGCGGCCCAGCCGACGATCGCAGCCATGACGACGAAGCCGGCCAGATAGCCGCCGGTGGAGCCGAGCATATAGGCGACGCCGATGCCCTTTTCCGGCGTGCCCTGGAAGACCGGGAAGCCCATGGCGCCCTCGGCCATGTAGAGAAGCAGCGTCGCGACGCCGAGGCGCAGGCCGAACGCCGACGCGATCAGCAGTACGGCCAGCGTCTGCAGCGAGATGTCGACCGGGCCGAGCACAACCTTGGTCTTGGCCGACAAGGTGAGCAGCAGCGTCCCGACGATCGCCAGAAAAAGCTGCGTGGCCAGCCGCGCCGCGCCCTTTTTGGGCAGTGCCAGAGAAACAAGCGGACGCATCGTTGCTGCAAGTGCCATGGTATTCCTCATTCGGACAGCCGCCGACATGCGGCTTCGCTTTTTCCTATATTGGCTTCCGTGTTATGCGGCAATCGCTTTTGCCGTCTCACGGAACGGAGCTACGCGTCGCCTCATGGCCCTCAAATTCGACACACGCTTCGATCCCGCTTACGGCCAGGCGGTGACGGTCGCCCCGGACGTGCAACGCGTCACCGCCGGAAATCCCGGTCCTTTCACCTTCCACGGGACCAACAGCTACGTGATAGGCCGCGAAACGCTGGCGGTGATCGATCCGGGTCCGGACGACGACGCGCATCTCCAGGCCCTGATCGAAGCTATCGGCGGCAGGCCGGTCAGCCATATCCTCGTCAGCCATACCCATCGCGACCATTCCCCGCTGGCGGCGCGGCTGAAGGAGCGCACCGGCGCGGTCGTGCTTGCCGAAGGCCCGCACCGCCCGGCCCGGCCGCTGCGAATCGGCGAGGTCAATCCGCTCGACGCCAGCGCCGACATGGGTTTCATCCCGGACGTCGCGCTCGCCGACGGCGCGCTGGTCCATGGCGACGGATGGGCGATCAGGACGGTGCTGACGCCCGGCCATGCCGCCAACCACGCCGCGTTCGCGCTCGAAGGGACGGGCATCCTTTTTTCGGCCGACCATGTCATGGCCTGGGCGACCTCGATCGTCGCGCCGCCGGACGGCGCCATGGCCGACTACATGAGTTCGCTCGACAGGCTGATCGAGCGCGACGACCGGCTGCTGTTGCCCGGCCATGGCGGGCCGGTGACCAAGCCGCGCAGCTTCATGCGCGGGCTGAAAACGCACCGCAAGATGCGCGAGCGGGCGATCCTGGAGCGCATCCGCGGCGGCGACCGGACGATCAAGGAGATGGTGGCGGCGATCTATCGCGATACCGACCCGCGCCTGCACGGCGCCGCCGGCCTGTCGGTGCTTGCGCATCTGGAGGACCTGGTGGCGCGCGGCCTCGTCGCCACCGACGGCGACGCGGCCATCGACGGCATTTTCACGCCGGCGGCATGACCATCATTCGGCCGGCGCGGGCCCGACCTGGCCGGCGACCTCCTGGTCGAGTTCGCCAAGAAACTCGACGATGCGGCCGGCGTTGTCGCCGAGGTCGTAGCGGCCGTAGCGAGAGGCCGAGCGCATGTCGACCACGACCGTGTCGCCGTCATCGGCGATGCGGATCGCGACATCGGCGGGCAAGCCGAGCACGAAACTCCTGGCCAGTGCGTTGATCGTCACCTCGCTTTGCCCGTCGGTTTCGGGATACGGCCCCTGTAACTGCCAGTCGCGGCGGTCGAGAACGGTTTCGACCGCGTCGACCACGGTTTCGAACGGCAGATTGTAGCTGCGGCCGGTGACCAACGGATAGGCATCGCCCTGCAGCCGCTGCTCGCCAGGCGTGGGCGGCGACAGCACGTTCATGTCCGCCGTCCGGTCCGATGTGTCGAGCACCGGCGGATCGTCGAGATCGGTCGAAATGTCCCTCAGCGGCGGCGAGGTCGTCGCCCAGTAGGCGGCGACGCCGAAGGGGGCAAGCACCAGAAGCGCCAGCAGCGCGCCGACCGAGAGGTCGCGCCCGCCGCGATCGCCGAAATTCCAGAGCCTCGACAGGGCGAAGCCGGCAAACAGCAGGGCGAAGGCGGCAAGCAGCGCAACGATCGCCAGCACCCACAGGAATACAGGCGTTTCGACGAGGTCGAACTGATGGCCGACAAGCACTGTCAAGAGCAGGACCAGCGAAAAAGCCGCTGTCCGCCGCGACCAGCCGGCGGCACTCGACGTCTGCCGTTCAGCAATAACAACCATGATCCGCCGCACCAACCCGAACGATATTTAGAGCCTTTGACGGCTGCCAGAAGCCTCAAAAACGCCCATCCCGTCAATCCGTTGGCAAGCGATAATCCCTGAACTGCTCACGCAAGGTGATTTTCTGGATCTTGCCGGTGGCGGTGTGGGGAATTTCGCCGACGAAGGCGACGTCGTCGGGCATCCACCATTTGGCCACCTTGCCGCTCATGAAGGTCAGGATGTCGGCCTTGCTCGGCTCCTTGCCCGGCTTGCGCACAACGACCAGCAGCGGCCGCTCGCCCCATTTCGAATGCGGAACGCCTATTGCCGCCGCCTCGGCGACATCGGGGTGACCGACGGCGAGGTTCTCCAGATCGATGGTCGAGATCCATTCGCCGCCCGACTTGATGACGTCCTTGGCGCGGTCGGTGATCTGCATGTAGCCGCCGGGATCGATATGGGCGACGTCGCCGGTGTCGAACCAGCCCTCGGCGTCGAACTGTTCAGAACCGACACCGCCATAATAGGCGCGCGCGATGGCCGGTCCGCGCACCTTCAGCCGCCCGAAGGTCTTGCCGTCCCAGGGCATCGCATTGTTCTCGTCGTCGGTCACCTTCATCTCGACGCCGAAGGGCGGATAGCCCTGCTTGCCCTGGATATCGAGCCGCGCCTCGCCCTCCAGCCCGGCATATTCCGGCTTCATGGTGCAAAGCGTGCCGAGCGGCGACATTTCGGTCATGCCCCAGGCATGGATGACATGGACATCGTAATTGTCCTGGAATTTCTGGGTTATGGCGCGCGGACAGGACGAGCCGCCGATGACGACCTTCTGCAGATGGGGAAGTTTCCTGCCGGTCTCCTCCAGATATTGCAGCAGCATCATCCAAACCGTCGGCACGGCGGCGCTGAAGGTGACCTTCTCGGTATCGAGCAGCTCATAGATCGAGGCACCGTCCATCTTGCAGCCCGGCATCACCAGCTTGGCGCCGATCATCGGCGCGCTCTGGCCAAGGCCCCAGGCATTGGCATGGAACATCGGCACGACCGGAAGGATGACGTCGCGGGCCGAAATGCCCATGGCGTCGGGCATGGCCGCGATCATGGCGTGCAGCACGTTGGAACGGTGGCTGTACAGCACGCCCTTGGGATCGCCCGTCGTGCCCGAGGTGTAGCACATGCCGGCGGCGGTGTTCTCGTCGAACGTCTTCCAGGCGAAGGCGCCATCGGCTTCGGCGAGCCACTCCTCGTAGGCAACCGCGTTCGGCAGCGCCGTCTGAGGCATATGCGCCTGGTCGGTCAGCACGATGATCTTGTTCAGCGATTTGACCGCGCCGACGATCTTTTCCAGGACCGGCACGAAGGTCAGGTCGACGAAGATCGCCTTGTCCTCGGCGTTGCTCATGATCCAGGCGATCTGTTCGGGAAAGAGGCGCGGATTGAGCGTGTGATAGACCGCGCCGATGCCCATGATGCCGTACCAGGCCTCGATGTGGCGCGCCGTGTTCCAGGCAAGCGTGGCGATGCGGTCGCCGAGCCTGAAGCCGTCGCGCTCCAGCCGCTGCGCGACCTTCAACGCCCGATGATGGATCTCGGCATAGGTGGTGCGCACGATCGGTCCCTCGATCGAGCGCGATACGATCTCGCGTCCGCCATGCTGCCGCTCGGCATTGTCGATCAGCTTGTGGCAAAGCAGCGGCCATTCCTGCATCAGTCCAAGCATTTGTTCCTCCCCTGCGCTTTGGCGATCCTTTTTGCGGCATTGTGGGACGAACCGGCGGATTGTCCAGCCGTAAGCGCTGAAAGCGTTGCATTCCTTGAAGACCCTGCGCAAACCGCCACAATCCGGCCATCGTCCGCGTTAAGTTTCGTTAATGGGCTGGGTGCGCGATTGGCGAATGAAAGAGGTTCGCATGGATACGCAGCTCGACGACAAGGCGCCGGAAGACCTGGAACTCGAAAACTCGCTTGCCGAAAGTCTGGCCGATCTGGCGCCGGACACCAGGACGGTCTCCGAAGATGAATTCGTCGAGGTTGTGGGCGGCGCCCTGGAGGCGGTCGGCGGCACGCTACTGTTCAAGATGTGCGTCCAGAACGACGGCGAGGACCAGCACGTCGCGGCTGCCTGTGTCGGAGACGGCGGCAATCGACAATTCCTGCTGCTCACCCTGCCGGCCGTCGGCGGCGCGCTGAAGGTCGAGACCGCATCGAGGAGCACCAATCCGGTGGCCGGCATCGCCGCCGCCTATGCCGGGCTGATGGACGTGTTCCAGACGGCTGCCTGACGGTTCTCTCGACGGCTCGCCCTGAACCGCCCCGGCGTGATTTCGTTTGGGCTTGCGCTGGCTGCCTGCACGACACACCTATTGCGGGCGACCTCTCAACCGGACAAGGACAGCCCGCCAATGGACCAGATCGCCAACCCCGCCCCCGGCTTCCAGCGCAATCCCGACAAAGTCATCACCGTCGAGTCCTTTCGCGGCACCGTCACCGTGCGCGCCGGCGAAACGGTCATCGCTTCCTCGACAAGGGCAAAGCTCCTGTCGGAGCCGCCCTATCCTGCGGTCTTCTACATTCCCTTCGACGACATCGATTTCAGCCAGTTGGCCAAGACCGGTCACTCGACGCACTGCCCTTATAAGGGCGATGCCAGCTATTGGAGCGCGCTGCCGGCCAGCGATACCGGCAAGGATGCGATGTGGGCCTATGAGCGGCCCTTCGACGAGATGACGGAGATCCGCAATCACGGTGCCTTCTATCCGAGCAAGGTGACGATCGAGGCCACGCCGGACTGACATGCTGCCTTGCCGGACGGGACGAGGCCAAAGCGTGGCCTGACCGATCAGTCGGTGGTGCCGTCGTTGCCAACGCCGTCGGCATCGTCGAGCCGCACCAAGGTCAGACCTTTTGCCTTCAGCGCCAGCAGGCCCTGGACCACGCCTTCGCCGGCGGCATGGGTCGGCTGGTTGATGTGGGCGATGATGACGTCGCCATCCTTGGCGGCGGCGATGCGCCGGGCGGTTTCCCTGGCCCCCAGAAGCGAGCCGCCATCGCCGTTGATCGAGAAGCCCGCGACCTTGAAGCCGAGCTTGCGGATCGTGGCGATGGCCGACGGGCTGTATTCGGCGGTGGCGCCACGAAACCATTTCGGCGCCGGCTCGCCGGTGCCTGCGAGTGCCGCGGCACCCGATTCGACCTCGGTCAGCACCGCTTCCGGGCTACCGGCACTGCGGATGCCATAGATCTTGCGCGGCGTGTCGACCGCCGGGATATGGCGGCCGCCATGATTCTCCAGCTCGAATAGATCCGGATGGGCGCGCATGATCTCGACGGCGGCGGCGTTGCGCTTCAGCCAGATGCCGG
>NZ_RZOS01000293.1:0-7242 GCF_004022605.1 Mesorhizobium sp. M4B.F.Ca.ET.089.01.1.1 | reverse complement strand
CTTGTCGAAGGAATAGCTGCGTAAAAGGATGCCAGCGGCGAGGTTCGCGGCCTGCCTGCCGCCGGCCTCGGCGCCCGGAACATCGAGCACGACGGCGACTTCCGTCGCCTTGCGCAGCAAGGCCGCGATGGTGCCGCCCAGCCTCAGCCAGGCCTGGTCGTCGAGGGCGGCGGCCTTGCCGGCGCCGACCGCCACCAGGCGGTCGAGCGAAGTCCCCTCCGGCGCCAGCACCTCGGCGACGGTGCCGAACTTGCCGGAAAAGTCGGCCACCGGGAACGCGCGCGCGAGCGCCCCGGCCGGATCGCAAGCCTTGCCGGCTTCGCCAACCGCGCCATCGTCGGCCGCCAGCACGAAGGCGCTGCCCTTTTTCGGCGCGGCAAATTTGGCGAAGGCAATCGAAGGTGTCGAAGTCATCAGAACCTGCTTTCGGGGATAGGCGCCGCACAACGGCTTTCAAGAGTGCGCGACATTTGGTCGTTTTCCATCATTTGGCAAGACTTTGGCCGAAATCGCAGCCTATATCGCCGCCGCAACCATCAGTGGATTCGTCGCGGCATGGTCCCGCATTCCTGCCGTAACCTCTTGTTAACCACCAATGTTTTGCATTTCTTATGCATTGCCTTGGACACTCCGGCCAGCCGGGGCGCGTGATGTGGAACGGGAACCAGATCGAGCCGCCAATGCAGCCAGTTGTACTGCCGTCGCCGGATGACTACCTTGTCGGCGGGCATGATGCCGTTCGGCAAAATCGAGAAAGCCTTCATGAAGGTCGTTGAACGCTACATCATGCGTCGCGCAGCGACGGTCTTCGTGGCCGCGCTGACCTGGACGCTGGCGATCGTGTGGACGACGCAGGTGCTCGCCAAGATCGACCTCGTTACCGACAGCGGCCAATCGGCGCTGACCTTCTTCGAGGTCGCGGCGCTGATCATCCCGTCGATCATCCCGATCGTGGTGCCGTTCGCGCTGGTGGTGGCGGTGGCGCAGACGCTCAGCGTCATGAACACCGATTCGGAACTGGCCGTCATCAATGCCGCCGGCGCCTCGCGCTGGACCATCGCGCGGCCGATCCTCCTGCTGGCGCTCGCGGCCAGCGTCTTTTCCTTTGCCGTCGACAATGGCGTCGACCCCTATGCCAGGCAGAAGAACCGGCAGCTGGTGGCGTCGTCGCGCGCCGACCTTCTGTCGCTGATCATCCAGGAAGGAACGTTCCGCAAGATCGACGACGGCCTGTTCCTGCAGATCGGCGAACGCCTGCCGGACAACAGGCTCGGCGGCATCTTCGTGGCCGATTCGCGCGAGGAAGGCGCCAACCTGATCTACTACGCCAAGTCCGGCAGCATCGTCGAAAAGGGCGACGAGAAGGTGCTGATGATGAATGACGGCGTCATCAACCGCAAATCGCTGACCGGCGACCTGTCGGTGATCCGCTTCACCTCCTATGCATTCGACCTCTCGGCCTTCATGTCGGCGGCGAACGAGATCACGCTGCTGCCCAAGGACCGCACGACGCAGTACCTGCTCAACCCGGATCCCAACGACAAGATGTTCCAGCGCAAGCCGGGCAGCTACACCGCCGAGCTCGACCAGCGCTTCTCCGAATGGTCCTACCCGCTGGTGTTCGCGCTGATCGCGCTGGCGGTGGCGGGCGACGCGCGCTCGCACCGGGAAGCGCGGATCCATCCGCTGATCACGGCCATCGCGATCGCGCTGTTCGTGCGCTGGCTCGGCTTCTTCGCCGCCGGCAAGGCCGACAAGGTGCCGCTCTATGCCTATATGGTCTACGGCGTGCCGATTGTGGCCTCGGCTGTCGCCACCTGGTTCATCGTCTCGTCGAGGTCGATGGAACTGCCGGCGGCCTGGGCGGACTGGATGACCAATCTCGCCAGCCGCGTCAGCGAGACCTGGACGGCCATCAAGCTGCGCCTCTCCCGGCGCGCCTCCGGCCAGGGGGCATGACGATGGGCTGGACGCTGGGCCGCTACTTCTTCTTCCGCTACGTGTCGATCACCATCTGGTTCTTCCTAGGCCTGCTGGCGCTGGTGTTCCTGATCGACTTCACCGAATTGTCCGGCCGCACTACCGGCCTGCCCGGCTTCACCTACGGCACCGCCTTCGCGATTTCGGCGCTGAGGATGCCGATGATCATGCTGCAAACCGTGCCGTTCGTCGGCCTGTTCTCGGCGATGGCGACGCTGGTGTCGCTCAACCGCAAATACGAGCTGGTCATCGCGCGCTCGGCCGGCGTTTCGGCCTGGCAATTCCTGCTGCCCTGCTGCATCGGCGCGCTCATGTTCGGTGTGCTGTCGGTCGGCGTGCTCAATCCGATCGCGGCGCACGGCTTCTCCTGGTCCGAGCAGATGGAAAACCAGCTGCGCGCCGGCAATTCGAACGCGGTGCCGGCCGACACGACGCCTTGGATCCGGCAAAAGACCGCTTCCGGCGACACCATCATCGGCGCCCGGGCAATTCTCAACCAGGGCCTGGAAATGGCCGACGCGGTGTTCTTCGTGCTCGACCAGCAAGGCAACATCGTCGAGCGCAAGGACGCGGCGCACGCCTTCCTGCGCGACGGCTATTGGGAGTTGCAGGACGTCAAGGTGTTCAAGGACGGCACTATCTGGCCCGCGACATCCGACCGGGTCCAGACCAACCTCAAGCCTGAATTCGTGCAAGAGCGGCTGGCGCGCCCGGAAACCATCCCCTTTTACGACCTGCCCGGCAAGATCGAGGTTGCCCGCTCCTTCGGGCTGAAGGCAAATGCCTTCGCCATGCAGTTTGATTCGCTGGTGGCGCTGCCGTTCCTCCTCGTCGCCATGACGCTGATTGCGGCAACAGTTTCAATGCGATTTGCGCGTATGGGGCAGTCGGCGACGATGATTCTGGGTGGCGTCCTCGCCGGCTTTCTGCTTTATGTCGTTTCGGTATTGGTCAAGGCATTCGGCGTGGCGGGATTCGTCCCTACGGCGGTGGCCGCATGGGTTCCGGTTGTCGTGGCTATGTTCTTCGGGGTGACGTTTCTGCTATACAAGGAAGACGGCTAGTGAGGGAGGCGGTTTTGCGCAGCCATAGGCACGCCGGTTTGGCACGCCTCTATGGGGCGACCGCCTTGGCATGTCTGTTCGCCTGCGCGGTGCCGACGGTACCGGCGCTGGCGCAGGACATTACGGCGAATCCCGTTCCGTCCGGGACGCAGATGCTGCTTGCCGCAGATACGCTCGTCTACAACAACGACAACAACACGGTGACCGCCGTCGGCGGCGTGCAGATCGACTACGGCGGCAACAAGCTGGTCGCCCAGCGCGTCGAGTACAACCGCAACACCAAGCGCCTGGTCGCGAGCGGCGCCGTCGAACTGATCAACAGCGACGGCACCAAGATCAATTCGGACCATATCGACATCACCGACGACTTCGCCGACGGCTTCGTCAACGCGCTGCGTGTCGAGACCGTCAACAAGGCCTATTTCGCCTCCGAGAGCGCCGAGCGCATGGGCGG
This sequence comes from Mesorhizobium sp. M4B.F.Ca.ET.089.01.1.1, assembly GCF_004022605.1. Classification (NCBI taxonomy): domain Bacteria; kingdom Pseudomonadati; phylum Pseudomonadota; class Alphaproteobacteria; order Hyphomicrobiales; family Phyllobacteriaceae; genus Mesorhizobium; species Mesorhizobium sp. M4B.F.Ca.ET.089.01.1.1. The sequence continues at coordinate 3,744 of NZ_RZOS01000293.1, read as the reverse complement.
CGTTCTGACCACCTTCCACAACGGCGTCTACACGGCCTGTGAACCCTGCGAGGACAAGCCGGACAGCGCACCGACATGGCGCGTCAAGGCGCGCAAGATCATCTGGAACGGCGAGAAGAAGACGGTCCGCTTCGAGAATGCGAATTTCGAGTTCTTCGGCTTCCCGCTCGCCTATCTGCCGGCTTTCGAGATCGCCGACCCGACGGTGAAGCGCAAGAGCGGCTTCCTGATCCCCGGCATCGTCTACAAGAGCGACCTCGGCGTCGGCGTCAAGATCCCCTACTACTTTGCCCTGTCGCCGACCTATGACCTCACGGTCACCGGCACCGGCTACACCAAGCAAGGCTTCCTCGGCGAAGCCGAATGGCGCCAGCGCTTCAACAATGGCGAATACAGCCTGAAGATCGCCGGCATCCATCAGCAAGATCCCGACGCCTTCATCGACAACGGCGTGCGCAATGTCGATTCGGGCGCGGCGGGCGATCCGAACAAGTTCCGCGGCATGATGGGCACCAAGGGCCAGTTCGCCATCAACGACCGCTGGAACTTCGGCTGGGACGTGCTGCTGCAGACCGACAAGAACTTCTCGCGCACCTATGCCATCGACGGCTACAGCGACACCGTCCACCAGTCGTCGATCTACCTGACCGGCCTCAACGACCGCAACTATTTCGACGTCCGCGCCATGCGGTTCGAGGTCCAGGAAAACACGCTCTCCAGCGACGCGACGGCGCGCGCCGGTGAACAGCCCTGGGTGCTGCCGTCGCTCGACTATGCCTACATCCCCGACATGGCCGTGGCCGGCGGGCAATTGTCGCTCAACGTCAATGCGCGCGTTATCAGCCGCGACCGGCTCGACGTGGCGCTGGCGGATCCTCTCGATGACACCTCGATCAACAATGTGCGCGGCATCGAAGGCCAGTCGAGCCGGCTGACCACCGAGGCCGAATGGAAGCGCACCTTCACCACCGATGGCGGCCTGCAACTGACGCCGCTGCTGGCGCTGCGTGGCGACGCTGGCTATGTCAACGCCAATACCGCCTCGCTGAACGCGATCAACCAGATGGCGACCAATCTGGGCGAACAGGACGACATGCGCACCTCGCTCGCCCGCTACATGGCGACGCTCGGCCTCGAAATGCGGTGGCCGGTGCTGTTCTCGATGGCGAGTTCCAGCCATATCGTCGAGCCGATGGCGCAGGTGTTCGTGCGTCCGAACGAGCAGTATGTCGGCGGCCTCGCTGTTCCCAACGAGGATGCGCAGAGCTTCGTCTTCGATGCCACGACGCTGTTCGAGCGCGACAAGTTCTCCGGCTACGACCGCATGGAAGGCGGCACGCGCGCCAATGTCGGCTTCCGCTATTCCGGCGCCTATGAGGGTGGCTGGAGCACCAACGCCATCTTCGGCCAATCCTACCAGCTGGCCGGCCAGAATTCGTACACCGCGCCCGACCTGGTCAATGTCGGCGCCTATTCGGGCCTCGACAAGCCGACTTCGGACTATGTCGGGCTGATCGGCTTCAACAGCCCGAGCGGCTTCTCCGGCTCGCTCAGCGGCCGCTTCGACGAGCAGACCTTCGACGTCAGGCGCGCCGAGGTGAAGGCCGCCTATTCCGGCCTGCCGGTTTCGCTCACTGCCAAATATGCCTTCATCCAGGCGCAGCCACTCTACGGCTTCGAAACCGATCGCCACGAGGTCACGCTCGGCGCTTCGACCCACCTTGCCGAGAACTGGCGCGTCTTCGGCACCGGCACCTACGACATCAAGCAGAGCGTTCTGGTCAAGGACGGCGTCGGCTTTGCCTATAATGATTCCTGCTTCACCTATTTGATGACGTTCTCGGAATCGCGCGACCTTGTGACCAAGGAAGTGTCGCAGAATGTCGGCTTCAACCTGTCGTTCCGCACGCTTGGCGATTTCGGATCGTCGACCAGCGCCATCGACACCATCCAGTGACGGCTGGCTGACGACATGGTTTCGCCGCATAGGGCTGGCAGGGGTTTCGGTCACATTGCGCATGACCCCGAAACCGGAAGACATTTGCCGAAGGATCATGCGCCAGATCAATTGCCATAGCGTCTGCCGCGGGTCCGAGGGGACGCGCGGCGCTGTAGAAGCGGGACAGAATTGGGATACGTGAGATGAGGAAATACCTGTTTTCAGCAGGCTTCGCGCTGCTGGTGGCGGCGACCTCCGTTTCGATCACGGCGATGACGCCGCCTGCCTTCGCCAGCACGATCAAATATGTCGTCAACAACGTACCGATCACCACCGGCGACATCGCGCACCGGGCCGCATTCCTGAAACTGCAGCGCAAGAAGGGCAATGCTGGGCAGGAAATGATCGACCAGACGCTGCGCATGGCCGAGGCCAGGCGGCTCGGCATCCGCATCACCGATGCCCAGGTCGATGCGGCGTATCAGCGCTTTGCCACCAACAACAAGATGCAGCTCAAGCAGCTCGACGGCATCATGGCGCAGTCCGGCGTCACCAAGGAGCACTTCAAGGACTTCATCCGCGCACAGATGGCCTGGAACCAGGCGTTGGGTGCCCGCTACCGTTCCGGCGAGGGCGGCGCGGTAACAGAGCAGGACGCGGTGCGGCGCATGCTGGACAAGGGCGGCGCCAAGCCGACCGCCATGGAATACATGCTGCAGCAGGTGATCTTCGTGGTGCCGGCCTCCGAGCGCAGCGCGACACTGGCCAAGCGCAAGCGCGAGGCCGATGCCATGCGCGCGCGCTTCAACGGCTGCGACAGCACGCGCCAGTTCGCCAAGGGGCTGCTCGATGTCACCGTGCGCGATCTCGGCCGGGTCCTGGCGCCTCAGCTGCCGGCTGACTGGGCCGACCAAATCAAGGCGACCAAGGTCGGCGGCGCCACCGCCACCCGCGAGACCGAGCGCGGCATCGAATTCATCGGCATCTGCTCGTCGCGCGAAGTGTCCGACGACAAGGCGGCGCAGATGGTGTTCCAGAGCGAGGGCGGCAACGACAAGGACGCCGACGAGCTCTCGAAGAAATATGTCGACGAGCTGCGGAAGAAGGCCAAAATCGTCGAGCGCTAGATTGGCAGGGTTTGGGCGTGAGTGAACGAGACGACAGAGCCACCTCCTGTCCATACCCGGGCAGATCGCCCCGCAAGACGGCCTAGACATGCGCAAGACCGATGCCCCGCTGGCAGTGAGCGTCGGCGATCCATCCGGCGTCGGCCCGGAGATCGCCATCGCCGCCTGGCTCGCCGGTGAAAGCGCCGGCGTGCCGCCCTTCTACCTGCTTGCCGATCCGACGCTGATCGAGGCGCGCGCGCACCACATCGGCGCCAGGATAGCCATCGCCGAAACGCTGCCGGCGCAAGCAGCGCGGATGTTTTCGCGGGCGCTGCCGATCGTGCCGCTCGATGCCGGTCATGTCGACAATCCCGGGCGGCCCGACATCGCCAATGCCGCAGGCACCCTCGAGGCCATCGATCGGGCCGTGGCCGATTGTCTTGCCGAGCGCGCCGCGGCCGTGGTCACCTGCCCCATCGCCAAGAAGCCGCTCTACGATGCCGGCTTCCGCTTTCCCGGCCACACCGAATATCTGGCGCATCTGGCGGGACTGCACACGGGCGCCGAGGTGACGCCGGTAATGCTGCTTGCCGGCCCGGAACTGCGCACCGTCCCGGTCACCATCCACATCCCGCTCGTCGACGTGCCGAAGGCGCTGACGAGCGAGCTGATCGTCACCACCGCACGCATCACCGC
>NZ_RZOS01000292.1:0-7278 GCF_004022605.1 Mesorhizobium sp. M4B.F.Ca.ET.089.01.1.1 | reverse complement strand
GTCCCATGTAGCCGAGCCGGCCGACATTGCCGGCTCTGACGATGTCGAACATGCCGTCCTTCAGGTAAGCGTCGTCGATGTGGATTCCGACCACCTCGCCGGCGACGACGACGGCACTGGTCTGCGTGCCATCGAGCGCGCGCGGCCGGATGATCTCGGTCACCCGGCATTCGAGCGCGGCGGGCGCCTCGGCCACCCGGGGCGGCGCGACGAGGCGCGACGGCGCCATGGTGAGATCGGCGTAACCGAACTCGCTGACGCCGCGCGGCGCGTCGACCGCAGTGCGATTCATCTTCTGCGCCAGCTCGCGGCTGACCAGATTGGCGACGAACTCGCCGGTCTCCTCGGCGAAGGTGGCGCTGTCCTTCTCGCCCTCGGACGAGAACCAGACGATGAAGGGCTTTGTCGAAAAGGCGTTGAAGAACGAAGAGGGGGCGAGGTTGAGCTTGCCTTGCCGGTCGATGGTCGAGATCCAGCCGATCGGGCGCGGCGCCACGATCGCCTTGGACGGATCGTGTGGCAGGCCGTGGCCCTTCGACGGTTCGTAGAACATCTGGCCTCTAGCCTGCCCAAGGTCCGGAATAGTCGGCATAGAGTTTTGCCGGATCTGGCCGCGGCCGCTCCGGCGCCGGTCCCTCGTAGGAGCCGATATGGACGAAGCCGATGACGCGCTCTTGCGGCGCCAAGCCAAGGATCGCCCGGCCCTCCGGCACGTCGGAATACCAGTTGCTGATCATGTTGGTGCCGTAGCCCAGCGCGTTGGCCGCGATCATCAGATTCATAGCCGCCATGCCGCCCGAGAGGAACATCTCCCATTGCGGGATCTTCGGATTCTCCTTCGGCACCGACACCACGCCGATCACCAGCGGCGCACGCGAGAAGCGCGCCAGCTCCTGGTTGCGCCGGCCCTCGGGCAGCGGTCCCTCGCGCTGCTCGGCCAAGGCCGCCAGCTTCTTGCCGATCTCGATGCGCGCCTCGCCGCGGTAGAGGATGAAGCGCCAAGGCTCGAGACGGCCGTGATCCGGCACGCGCGTGGCGGCGGTGATCAGGGTGGCGATCTCGGCGTCGCTGGGCGCCGGTTCCTTCAGGTCCGGGATCGGCGCGGAGTTCCGGGTCAGCAGGAAGTCGATGATCGGCGACGCCATGGGCGCAAGTCTCCTAGAAGATAAGTTTTGGGCTGAAGCGCGCCGGCGGGAATTCGGGCGGCTCGGGCAATGGCGCTTCGCGCCGGACGGCAAGAGCCTTGTAGACTCTTAAGCCTTGAAATTGCCACCGCCTTGGGCTTCAACGCAAGGCATGTTTGAGGGGACACTGCGCCTTTTCCTGGTCTGGCTCGCGGCCGCACTGCTCGCAGTGCCGGTTTCGCCGGTTTTTGCGCAGAACGCGGACGGCATCAGCAATCTGAAGCTGCCGGGAATTTCGAGCTATGCGACGCCGAAAGGCGACACGTCGCTGGCCTTGAGCGGCGGCGGCGCCATTACGCTATCGGCGCAACTGACCGACAAGGGCGCCGACATCACCCGTGGCATCGTCTGGCGGGTCTTCAAGCCCGAGCCGGCCAGCGACGGCCAGCTGCCGATGGTGGCTTCGGCGCATGGCGGCACCGCCGTGTTCCAGCTCGAGCCCGGCAGCTATCTTGTCCATGCTTCCTACGGACGTGCCGGCGCCACCAAGCGCATCACCGTCGGCAAAGAGGCCAAGCGCGAAAGCCTGGTCCTCGACGCCGGCGGCCTCAAGCTCGACGCCGTGCTGTCGGGCGGCGTGCACATACCGCCGAAAAAGCTGCGTTTCTCGATCTACGAGGACAAGGTCGAGGCCAATGGCGACCGCGCGCTGATCGTCCCTGACGTCGAGCCGAACGCAGTGGTGCGGCTGAATGCCGGCACCTACCATGTCGTCTCCACCTACGGCTCGGTGAATGCCGTCATCCGCTCCGACATCCGCGTCGAGGCCGGCAAGCTGACCGAAGCGACCGTCGAGCATCGCGCCGCCGAGATGACGATGAAGCTGGTGCGCGAGGCCGGCGGCGAAGCGATCGCCGACACCTCCTGGTCGCTGCTCAACGAATCCGGCGACCCGATCAAGGAAACCGTCGGCGCCTTCGCCTCGATGGTGCTGGCCGAAGGCGACTACACCATTATCGCCAAGAACCGCGACCGCATCTACCAGAAGGATTTCACCGTCGTCGCCGGCCAGAACCAGGAGATAGAGGTGCTGGCCACAGAGGCTTCGGCGATCGATCCCGAGGAAGGCGCGGACTGATCGATCTGCCCGTCAGGCCGCCTTGCGCATGCGGCGCGGCAGAAATTGCACGCGACCGCGCGGCGCGATCGGCGCCAGGTCGAAGACGCCGCGATGGAGCCGGTTGAGCAGCGCCTTGCGGTCGCGCAGCGGCTCCAGTTCGTTCCAGGTCAGGATATCGCCGACGCGCACGTCGATGGCCTTGCCCGACAGCCGCGCGAATTCACGGATGAGCAGCGACAAGCGCAGCGTCAGCGACGCCTTGCCGACGAACTTCGCCACCCGCCCTTCGCGCTCGGCCATGTTCATCGGACCGCTGACCAGATGGAACAGCCGGCCGTTCTGGCCGGAAAAATGCATGGGGACGACCGAGGCCTTGGCGTCCTGGATGAGCCTGGCCGGGAACATCTTCCATGGCAGGTCGATTGCTCGGCCGAATCCCTTCGGCGCGGTGGCGACGCCGCCGGCCGGGAAGACAACGATGGTGATGCCTTCCTTCAAGAGCCGCACCGCCTCATGGCGCACCGCCAAATTGTTCTTCAGCGCCTCCTTAGTCTCGGAAAAGTCGATCGGCAGCGAATAGGGTTCCATCTCGCGGATCTTGAGCAGATCCTTGTGGATCATGACGCGGAACGGCCGTCCGAGCTGCTCGGCCAGCGACAGCACGGCAATGCCGTCGCCGATGCCGAACGGATGGTTGGCGACGATCACCAATGGCGTGTCGGGCAGCTTCGCCGGCGGCCATGGAGCGGCGTTCCGGACCCTGACGTCGATGAGTTCCAGCATGCGGCTGAACACGCGCTCGCCGCTCGGCGCCACCTGGCGCCGCCAGAAATCATAAAGTGCTGCAAAACGGTCGCGGCCGGACAGGCCCTCGACCGAATGGATGAGCCAGCGCGTCAGCGCCGGCTGATGCGAACTGGCATAGGAAAGCTCGGGAAACGGCCTTTCCCGCAGTTTCAGCTTGAGCATGGCGGCTCGTTACAGGCTTGGCGTGACAGGCATATGAAAATGGCGGTGGAACGCTCCACCGCCATGCCATCGGGAATGTGCGGGTCAGGCAGCGCGTTTGCGCTTGCGATCCGGCGTTACCGCTTCCTCGCTCAACCGTGCGATCGCCTCGGCCAGGCCGAGCGATTCCTGGTCGCGCGACCCCAGCCGGCGGATGTTGACCGTCTGCTCCTCGGCTTCGCGCTTGCCGCAAACGAGGATGACCGGGACCTTGGCCAGCGAATGCTCGCGGACCTTGTAGTTGATCTTCTCGTTGCGCAGGTCCGCCTCCGCCAAAAGTCCGGCGGCTTTGAGCTTGGCCACCACCTCGTTCGCGTAGTCGTCGGCATCCGAGGTGATCGTCGCCACCACCACCTGCAGCGGCGCGAACCACAGCGGGAAATGGCCGGAATAGTTCTCGATCAGGATGCCGAGGAAACGCTCCATCGAGCCGCAGATGGCACGGTGCACCATCACCGGCTGCTTCTTTTCCGAATCCGAGCCGATGTAGAAGGCGCCGAAGCGTTCCGGCAGGTTGAAGTCGACCTGCGTGGTTCCGCACTGCCATTCGCGGCCGATGGCGTCCTTCAGCACATATTCGAATTTCGGGCCGTAGAAGGCGCCCTCGCCCGGGTTGATCGAGGTCTTGATGCGATTGCCCGACCGAGTGCGGATCGTGTCCAGCACGCCGCTCATGATCTCCTCGGCATGGTCCCAGGCCTCGTCGGTACCGACGCGCTTGTCGGGCCGCGTCGACAGCTTCACGCTGATCTCGTCGAAGCCGAAGTCGGCATAGGTGGACAGGATCAGGTCGTTGATGCGCAGGCACTCGGACGCAAGCTGCTCCTCGGTGCAGAAGATATGCGCATCGTCCTGCGTGAAGCCGCGCACGCGCATCAGCCCATGCAGCGCGCCCGAAGGTTCGTAGCGATGGACATTGCCGAATTCCGCAAGCTTGACGGGCAGGTCGCGATAAGACTTCAACCCATGCTTGAAGATCTGCACATGGCCCGGACAGTTCATCGGCTTCAATGCGAACACCCGGTCGTCGTCGGTGTCGTCGCCGGCCACCGTCACCTTGAACATGGCGTCGCGATACCAACCCCAGTGGCCCGATGTCTCCCACAGGCTCTTGTCCAGAACCTGGGGTGCGTTGACCTCCTGATAGCCCTGCTCGTCGAGGCGCCGGCGCATGTAGTTGACCAGGTTCTGGAACATCTTCCAGCCCTTGGCATGCCAGAAGACGACGCCAGGGCCCTCTTCCTGGAAATGGAACAGATCCATCTCGCGGCCGAGCTTGCGGTGATCGCGCTTCTCGGCCTCTTCCAGCATCGTCTGGTAAGCGTCGAGCTGCGCCTGGTCGGCCCAGGCCGTGCCGTAGATGCGCGTCAGCATCGGGTTGTTGGAGTCGCCGCGCCAATAGGCGCCGGCCACCTTCATCAGCTTGAAGGCGTTGCCGATCTGCCCGGTCGAGGCCATGTGCGGTCCACGGCAGAGGTCGAACCAGTCGCCCTGCGCGTAGATCTTGAGGTCCTGGTCGTCCGGGATGGCGTCGATCAGCTCCAGCTTGTAGCGCTCGCCCTTGTCGGCAAACACTTTCTTCGCCTTCTCGCGCGACCAGACTTCCTTGCTGAACGGCTTGTTGCGCTGGATGATCTCGCGCATCTTCTTCTCGATCACCGGGAAATCGTCGGGCGTGAACGGTTCGTTGCGGGCGAAGTCGTAATAGAATCCGTTCTCGATCACCGGCCCGATGGTCACCTGCGTTCCCGGCCACAGTTCCTGCACGGCTTCCGCCAGCACGTGCGCCGCATCGTGCCGGATCAGTTCCAGCGCGCGCGGATCCTCGCGGGTGATGATCTCGACCTTGCCGGACTTGCCGAGCGGATCGGAAAGGTCGCGCACGGTGCCGTCGATGGCATAGGCCACGGCCTTCTTGGCCAGCGACTTCGAGATCGATTCGGCAAGGCCGGCGCCGGTCATCGCCGCGTCGTAGTCGCGGACGGAGCCATCGGGAAATGTCAGGGAAATGGAATTCAGCATAGAGTTCTCCTATCCAGTCCCGCAAACGAGCGCGGGTGGTGAAATGCCGGATGCGTCCGGCGCGGCAGTCTTTTATGGGCAGATGCCGCCGCCGTAAAGCTGCAGCACCCCTCTATTTGACCAGGCCGGGCAAATCCTTCAGGAACCCTGCCCGCGTCTTCGGGCCCTTTGGCATATCGCTGCGGTTCGTGTCGACGACCAGCCGGGCAAAGACGATCCGGCGCTCGCCCTTTGCGGCCCAGCCGACGAACCAGCCGAGCGAGCGCTCGTCCTCGCCGCCCTTGCCCAGTCTCGTGCTGCCGGTCTTGCCCTGCACCGCCCAGCCCCCGGCCTGGAAGCTCGGGACGATCGCCTCCGCCATCTGATGCGCCTTGGCCGAAACCGGCATCTTGCCGGCAAGCAGCAGCCGCAAGAAGGCAGTCTGCTCCGCAGGCGATATCTCCAGCGAGGAATTCACCCAGGAATGTGTGAGGCCGTCATTCTTGCCGGCATTGCCGGAGACATCCATGTTGCCATAGCCGAATTTCGAAACGTAGCCGGCGAAGCGCTCGCTGCCGACCTTGCGCGTGATTTCGCGGGAGTACCAGAGCACGGAATCGCGCTCCCAGACTGTCGGATCGACCGTCTTCCGATCGCGCTTCACCGCGTTGAACTCGGGCTTGTAGTCCCAGCTCGGCGTATGTTCGTCGGTGAGAACACCGGCATCATAGCCGATGAGCGCCAGCGGCACCTTGAAGGTCGAGGCCGGGGTGAAGCGCTGGTCGCAGACACCGTCGCGATAGAGTGTGTCACCGCTCGCCGCATCCTGGATCAGCGTGCATTCGACATCTCCGAGCGGCGCCGACTGTGCCCGCATCGGAAATCCGAGCAGCCAGGCCAGCAGGAAGAGAACGGCGGCAAAAACGAACGGAAGGCGATCTATCTGGCGCATGGCAGTCTCTCTCCTGAAGGGTGCAGGAGCGACTTAGCGGGGCCTCTTGTCTCGATTTTGTCTCAAATGCGCGAGTTCACAGCAACATGCGGTTAACCTAACCAGATCGTTAAGGTTTTGATGGTCCGGCCACCGCTCCGTGGCAGACCTCAGGCCTCGGGATCGCCGCGCTTCTTGCCGATCTGGCGGTAGCGCCACGGCGTGAACCAGAGATAGCGTTTGGCGAGCGTCTCGGGCACGAGGTCAATCCCATGCGTTCCGAACGGACCGCAGCGCAGCACCCGGAAAAGCCCCATCCAGCCGCCGGCCCACAGGCCGTGGCGGGCGATCGCCTCATGCGCGTATTCGGAGCAGGTCGGCAGATGCCGGCAGGAATTGCCGACGAAGCCGGACAGCGTCAGTTGATAGAGACGGACAAGCGACGTGCCGAAGACACGGCCCGGCGTCCTGCGCCAGGGTCCCGGCCAGTTGCGCCCGCGCCGGATCGCCCCGGCGCCGTGCGCATGCCCTTGGTGATCGTGCACCGCAATCTCCGCATCGCCGCGTTCTCCCCGCCATAGATGTGGAGGTTGCGCGCCGAACGCAATCCCGTGGCGGCGATCGCCCTCACGGCCGCGCACGACGGATGCGATGGCGATCGATCGACGCGCTTTCGCGGCGGCCATGGTCGGGCCATCGTTCGCCGCATCCGCCCTGCCGCGTGTCGCCCCGCCACTGGAACGTCGCGATCCGCATGACATCGTGAAGAATGTTCAGGAACTGGATCATGTCAGCTCTCCTTTGAGTGCCGATTAGACCGCCGCTGGTCTTCTCCCTCAAACGAGTATAACGTGCAGGTCGGATAACTTGAGGTTATGCGAATGAAACGCGGCCGCCTACCCCTCACGGCTCTCAGAAGTTTCGAAGCCGCCGGCCGGCATCTGAGCTTCAGCCGCGCCGCCGAAGAGCTCTTCGTTTCTCAGGCCGCCATCAGCCGTCAGATCAGGGAACTCGAAGCCTTCCTGCGCCAACCGCTGTTCCATCGCCTGCATCGGCGGGTCGAGCTGACGGATGCGGGGCAACGGCTGCTCGAC
>NZ_RZOS01000291.1:0-7357 GCF_004022605.1 Mesorhizobium sp. M4B.F.Ca.ET.089.01.1.1 | reverse complement strand
ATATAGCACGTTGTGATCAATGGTGGTACGGGCCGAAAACCAATCCGGAAAGGAAGATGCGATGAGTGTAGAAAAAGTGGCAGTCGTCGTTGCCGGCGGCAGCGGCATGGGCGCGGCGGCGGCAAAGCGCCTGGCCGCCGACGGCTTCAAGGTTGCGATCCTGTCGTCGTCCGGCAAGGGTGAGGCGCTGGCCAGCGAGCTCGGCGGTCTCGGCGTCACCGGATCCAACCAGTCGAATGAGGATCTGCAGCGTCTCGCCGACCTGACGCTCGAGCGCTTCGGCCGCATCGACGTTTTGGTCAACAGCGGCGGCCACGGGCCGCGCGCGCCGATCCTCGAGATCACCGACGAGCAGTGGCACACCGGCCTCGACGTCTACCTGATGAACGTCATCCGGCCGGTGCGCATCGTGGCGCCCCACATGGTCAGGCAGAAGGCCGGGGCCATCATCAACATCTCGACGGCATGGGTGGTCGAGCCGAGCCCTATGTTCCCGACCTCGGCGGTGTTCAGGGCCGGCCTTGCCGCCTACACCAAGATCTTCGCCAACACCTACGCCGCCGACAATGTGCGCATGAACAACGTGCTGCCGGGCTGGATCGACAGCCTGCCCGCCACCGAGGAGCGGCGCGACAGCGTGCCGATGCAGCGCTACGGCACCAGCGACGAGATCGCAGCCACCATCGCCTTCCTCGCCTCCGATGGCGCCGGCTACATCACCGGCCAGAACATCCGCGTCGACGGCGGCATCATCCGGGCGATCTGACGCCTGTCGTCCGCGGCCATGCGGCCGGCTTGCCGCCGTGCATTTGGCGGCAAGCCGCTCGCGGTCGGCGTCATTCCTTCACCGCCCCGGTCATCGAGGAAACGTAGTGCTCGACAAAGAACGAGTAGAGCACCACGACCGGCAGCGAGCCGATCAGCGCGCCCGCCATCAGCGCCCCCCATTCGTAGACGTCAGAGCGCACAAGCTCGGTCAGCACGCCGACCGGCACGGTCTTGTTCTCCGACGATTGGATGAACGTCAGCGCGTAGATGAACTCGTTCCATGACAGGGTGAATGCAAATATGCCGGCGGAAATCAGGCCCGGTACCGACAGCGGCAGCACGATCTTGGTGAGGATCTGCAGCCGGGTCGCTCCGTCTATGAGCGCGCATTCCTCCAACTCGAAGGGGATGGAGCGGAAATAGCCCATCAGCAGCCAGGTGCAGAACGGGATCAGGAACGTCGGGTAGGTGAGGATCAGCGCGAATGGCGTGTCGTAGAGCCCGAGGTTGAACACCATCACCGACAGCGGAATGAACAGGATCGAGGGCGGCACCAAATAGGCGAGGAAGACGGCGAGACCGACCTGCCGCGCTCCCGAAAACCTCAGCCGTTCGATCGCATAGGCCGCCAGCACCGCCGCCAGCAGCGACAGGAACGTGGCGGCGGTGGAGATGATGACCGTGTTGAGCAGCCAACCGGGATAGGACGTCTCGAAGAGAAGATAGCGGATGTGCTGCAACGTTGGATGCACGACCCAGAACGGATTGAAGTTGGCGTAATCGGTCATCTCGACATTGGGCTTAACCGCCGTGATCGTCATCCAGTAGAACGGAAACAGCAGCACGATGATGAACACCAGCAATGGCAGATAGACCGTCACCACGCGGCGCGGCAGGCTTTGCAGGTAGCCCATGCCGCCTTCATCGGCTTCCGGACGTTTCGGTCCCTTGATCGCGGCCATTTCAGTCTCCGCCGCCTTGCTGCCACTTGCGGCGTTGCAGGCCGAAATAGCTGAACAGGATCGCCGCCAGCAGGAAGGGGATCATGGCAACCGCGATAGCGGCGCCCTCGCCAAGCTGGCCACCTGAAATGCCGCGCTGGAAGGACAGCGTCGCCATCAGGTGGGTGGCGTTGACCGGTCCGCCGCGGGTCAACACATAGATCAGCTGGAAATCGGTGAAGGTGAACAGCACTGAAAATGTCATGGTGATGGCGATGATCGGCGTCAGCAGCGGCAGTGTCACATGGCGGAACAATTGCCAGCGGCTGGCGCCGTCGAGCGTGGCGGCCTCGTAAAGCGATTGGGGGATCGTCTGCAGGCCGGCAAGCAGGGTGATGGCGACGAAAGGAATGCCGCGCCAGACATTGGCCGCGATGACCGAGGCGCGCGCGTTTGTCGGGTCGCCGAGGAAGTTGATGCGATGGTCGATCAGGCCCATCTGCTGCAGCGCCCAGGACAGGATCGAGAACTGCGAATCGTAGATCCACCAGAAGGCGATCGCCGACAGCACCGTCGGCACCACCCAGGGCAGCAGCACCACGGCGCGGAAGAACGATTTGAAGGGAAGGTTCTCGTTGAGGATGAGCGCCAGCCATAGGCCGAGCATGAACTTCAGGATCGAAGCGCTGATCGTGTAGAGCAGGGTGTTGAAGACGGAGAGCCAGAAGACGCTGTCGCTCCAAAGGTATTGATAGTTCTCGATGCCGATGAAGATGCCGGGGCGGCCGATGCGGGCATCGGTGAAGCCGAGCCAGACGCCCAGCCCGAGCGGATAGGTCAGAAACACCAACAGCAGCACCGCCGCCGGCAACATGAAGCCGAAGCCAAGCGCGTTGCGGCTTTCGCTCAGGCGCGACAGGATCGAAGAACGCTGCTCAACGGCAACGGACGGCACGGCCATGCGGTGGCTCCTCATTAGATATGATTGCGTGGCGGCCAGGGCGGCCGCCGCGCGGTTGCGCACCCTCACCGGGCAGCGCAGCTGCCCGGCCGGGCGATGATCAAACCCGGTAGTAGCGGTTGGCGCGCTTCTCCGCCTCTTCCATCGCCTCCTGCGGCGTGGCCTGGCCGGTCACCGCCTTGGCGAACATGTCGACCAGCACGTAGTCTGCCATGGTCGCGGCCGAGGCGTAGCCGAGCGGCCCGGCATAGCCGTTGGGACGCAGCGTCGCCGAGGCCTTCGCGTAGGCGGCGTTGTTCGGATCGGCCTTCCACACGGGATTGTTGTCGAAGGCTTTCAGCGTCTGGCAGCAGTAGCCCGCGGAGGAGGTGATCCAGTCCGTCATCTGCGGATCCTCGAACATGAACTGCAGATAGGCTTTGGCTGCGTTGGGGTAGGGCGTGTAGTCGAAGATGACGGCCGTGGTCACCTGGAACAGCTCGACGGACTTTCCGACCGGGCCGATCGGCAGGTTGGTCGTGCGGATGTCCTTGGCAATTTCGTCCAGTTTGGGATCCTTGTCCTTGTTGATCTTGGCAGTGTTGTAGGCGGAAATGCCGTTGGCGATGACGCTCACTTCGCCGGCCAGGAAGGCACGGTTGTTGTTGACGTCGAGCCAGCTCTCGGTCCCCGGAATGAAGGTCTTGTAGAGCTGCTGCGCGTAGTCGATCGCCTTCAGCGTCTCCGGGCTGTTGATCGCCACCTTGCCGCTCTCGTCGACCATCTGGCCGCCATGGCTCCAGAGCAGCCAGTGCGCGTAGTTGTTGCCGTCGCCGACGCCGTGGCCGTGCGTGAAGCCGGCCGGATGTCCCTTCGCCTGCAGGGCCTTGCAAAGCTCGAGGAAGCCCGCCGTGTCCTTGGGAAATTCCGCGAATCCGGCCTCCTTCACCCAGCTTTCGCGGTAGACGATGGCATTGCCGATGGTGGCGAGCGGCAGACCGAGGAATTTGCCTTCCCGGGTCGCGTACTGCTTCGGTCCGTCATACCAGCCGCCATATTTCGAGCCCAGATACTCACCCAGCTCGGTCACGTCGTGCAGCTTGTCGGGGTATTGATGCGGGTCGTCGAACCAGACGAACATCAGGTCGGGACCGGAACCGACATTGGCGGCGACCGCCGCCTTGGGACGGATGTCTTCCCAGCTTTCCTTGTCGACGCGAACCTCGACGCCCGTCGCCTCGGTGAACCGCTTGGTGTTGGCCAGCCACTGGTCCTCATCGCCCTGCACGAAGGGCGACCAGCGCAGCAGCCTGAGCTTCGCGCCGTCCTCCGGCTTGTATTTCAGGCCTTCCTGGGCCAGGGCGCGAGAGCCGACGAACCGGCTTCCCAAGGCTCCCGCCGCCACGCCGGCGGTCGTGCGGATCACGTCGCGTCTGGTGAATTTCATGGTGGTCTCCTCCTGTCAGTTTCCTCGCTCAGTCGTTCTTACGGCCTGGTGCCCATCTCGAACCGCTTTCCGGTTTCGCCGTGAAAGAGATGGATGAGGCCGGGCTCGGCCGAGAGCCGGACGGTTTCACCTGGCGTAAAGGAATGGCGCTCCCGGAAGTTCGCGACGATCTCCTCGCCGCCTTCTGTCCGGCCGATGAGCTGCACCTCCGAGCCGGTCGGCTCAACCACCGCGACAGTGACTGGAATCCCCGCGTCGGACAGCCTGAGGTGCTCGGGCCGTATTCCCAGCACCACCGGTTCGCCGTTGCTGATCGACGGGGTCGCCGCCAAAGGCACGGAAATCTCGCCTGCGCCGCGAAAGGATGGCGAGCCATCGGTCGCAATCCCGCCCTTGAGCAGGTTCATGGCGGGCGAGCCGATGAAGGAGGCGACGAAGAGATTGTTTGGCCGGTCGTAGAGTTCCAGCGGTGGCCCGATCTGCTCGACGAGGCCGTCATGCATGACGACGATCTTGTCGGCCATGGTCATCGCCTCGATCTGGTCGTGTGTGACATAGACCGTCGTGGTCTTTAGCCGCTGGTGCAGCTCCTTGATCTCGGCACGCATCTGCACCCGGAGCTTGGCGTCGAGGTTTGAGAGTGGTTCGTCGAACAGGAAGACGGCCGGATTGCGCACGATCGCCCGGCCCATGGCGACGCGCTGGCGCTGGCCGCCTGAAAGCTGGCGCGGATAGCGCGACAGCAAGGGCACCAGCCCAAGGATCTCGGCCGCGCGCCGGACGCCGGCTTCGCTTTCTGCCTTGGAGACACCTTTTAGCATCAGCGAGAACGCCATGTTCTCGGCAACCGTCATATGTGGGTAGAGCGCGTAGTTCTGGAACACCATGGCGACGTCGCGCTCCTTTGGCGCGACGTTGTTGACGACACGCTCGCCGATCGCGATCTCGCCGCGCGAGATCTTTTCCAGGCCGGCGATCATCCTGAGAAGGGTGGATTTTCCGCAGCCGGATGGCCCCACCAGGGTGACGAATTCACCGTCCTCTATGTCCACGCTGACGCCGTGAAGGATCTCGACGCTTCCGAATGACTTGTAGACATCGGCAATCGCGACAGACGCCATTGAAATCCTCCCGGCTGGGTCCTGCGACGTCCGCAAGACTCCATTTTCTTTCTGACATGGTGCTGAAGCGGATCCCGTCAAAACGGCGGGAACCTCAATCCACCACACCAGCCGGCGACAGCTACCAAGGCTCCCCCCTTGGTCACGCGACTGGGCAAACGGTAGCGCTACCAACCCTGCGTGTAAAGCGGCGGTGGGAAGCAGATCTGCCTAAGCGCTCAGGGTAAATGAACGTAGATAGGCCTTAGACGGAAGTCCACGCATAGCTGTGCTATTCCAGCGTGTATCGATCTACTGGTAAGCTCGCCGGGGTTATATAAGCCAATGCTTGAATGGCGTCGCATTCCTCGAATCACGAATCTGCCAATTTTCTCGCCAGGGTGGAGATCGTCATCGCAAATGTTCGGATGCCCTTGCCCGAGCTGGGCTCATTCCCCATTCACAAACGCCAGCACCAGCCTCTGCAGATTGCCGCCCGGCCCGAATTCGACGCGGTCGAAGTCGCGGCTGGCCTGGCGCTGCGTCTGCGAGAGTTCGGCCAGGCGCTGGGTGAGTTCGGTCCTGATCTTCTTGCAGCCGGGGTCGTCGGCGACGGTCAGTCCGACGCTGAGCGCTTCGATCTTTTGCACCATGTCGATGATCTGACCGCCATGCACCCTCTCATGCGCGGCAAGGCCTGCGGCGAAGCCGTCCCAGCGCTTCTGCAAGCCCGCCGGCAGCGGACCGGTCGGCTTCGGCAGCGTGTAGGTGATGATGAGCTTTGGCCGCGCCGATTTGAGCACGCAGGCGCCGCCCCCGGCCTTGTCGTCGTAGTCGCGCTGCCAGGTCAGCTTGAAATTGGTATGCGCGATGACGCGCTTCTTGCTCTCGCCAATGAGCGGGCCGTTTTCACCGACCGAAGCATAGAGCTCGGGCGCGGTCTGGCCGGAGATGGCGTAGGTCTCGACCTTTTCCACCGGCTTCCAGTCGCCGGCCCGCGCCGGTGCGGAGGGCAGCATGGCCGCGAGCAAAAGCAAAAGGATGGCTGGTTTCATGCGCCCCCGCGGACTTGGAGCCCGAGTCGGCGGGCGATCGCCTTCCATCATGCCCGTTGCGCGCCGGACTGGCTATGCCGGCGTGTTGTCCCAGCCGGCCCGCTCGAGACCGATCCGCAACCGTTCACAATCCTCGGCGCACTCCAAGCGCAGGTCTGCAAGGATTTCCGCCATGGTCAGGCCCGAATCCAGCGCGCGGCCTTCCCTGACGCAAGCCCTGGCTTTCTCGGTGTCGCCGTCGAGCGCGTGGCAAGCCGCCAGCCGCGCCCATTGCCAGACACTTTTGCGCGGCAGGGAGGAAAAGGAGGTTGCGGCCTCGCGGTAGCGTCCAGCAACGAACAAGGCTACGCCGCGGTCGAAATAATACCAGCTCGGATGCATCGGGTTGAGCTGAATGGCCTGGTCGAGCAGAGCCAGCCCGGCTTCGCCATCGCCGCGCAGCGCCTTGAAGTAGCCGGTCTGTGCGAGCGTGTCGGCATCGTAGGGGTTGAGGTCCAGCGCACGAGCAAGATGCTTTTCGGCGGCGTCGTACTCGTCGCAACCCCGGTAGAGCAGGGTAAGCGCCAGGATCCTGTGGCATCGCCCCTCGTCGGGGCTGAGCGCGATAGCATGCAGCGCTCGGTCGCGCGCCTGGTCGAGCACGGCGCGCGGCGCGCCGGAATAGCCTCCTATGATCAAATCGGCGAGCGCCAGATAGGCATGCGCAAGGCCCGAATTCGGGTCCCGTTCGAGCGCCATGAGGAGATGCCTGCGCGCCTCCTCGTTCACGCCTTCGCCATAGCTGCGCAGCAGGGCCATGCCGCGCAGCAGGTGG
Organism: Mesorhizobium sp. M4B.F.Ca.ET.089.01.1.1; assembly: GCF_004022605.1. Lineage (NCBI taxonomy): Bacteria > Pseudomonadati > Pseudomonadota > Alphaproteobacteria > Hyphomicrobiales > Phyllobacteriaceae > Mesorhizobium > Mesorhizobium sp. M4B.F.Ca.ET.089.01.1.1. The sequence continues at coordinate 292 of NZ_RZOS01000291.1, read as the reverse complement.
AGATAGGCCTCGACATTTGACGCGGATGCGGGCTGGCTGCGGCGCATGACTGCGCTTTCGATATTGGCGACCAGCGCCATCGCGATCCGTTGTGCGACCGTTTTCTGGAAGGCGAAGATCTCGCCTTTGGCGAATGTGAAATTCTGTATCCAGACGCGACGTCCGGATATCGTCTCGGTGAGCACGACGCGAGCGCTGTAGCCATCCCCGGCGGATTCCACGCTGCCTTCCGCGATGTAGTCGGCGCCAAGCCGCAAGGCGGTCGCGCTGATATCCTCCGTCCAATGCTCAG
>NZ_RZOS01000290.1:0-7407 GCF_004022605.1 Mesorhizobium sp. M4B.F.Ca.ET.089.01.1.1 | reverse complement strand
GCGTGCTGCCTCGTCGAACTGCCCGGCGTCGAGAATGGTGCCGGCGCCGACGATGGCGTCCTCGACCTCGCCGGCGACGCGCCGGATCGCTTCCAGCGCATCGGAGGTGCGCAGCGTGATCTCGATCGCCGGCAGGCCGCCACGGGCGAGCGCGCGGGCAAGCGGCACCGCATCAGCGACATTGGCGATCTTGAGCACCGGAATGACGGGCTGGCCATTGAGGAGCGACAGGAGCTTCTCGGTCTTGCTGGGCATTCGCTTGGTCTCTCCGGTATCGATCGATTTCAACCGATTAGCAGAAGGGGTATCCCGAGTCCACGAAACGAGGCGTGTCGCGATGTCACGCACCGGCGGCGGGGGCCAACCGCTTCCGCGGACGGCGGCTGGCCGGCTCCGCCTTGAATCGGCTTTCACCACGGTTTAGTGGCATGGCGATGACAATTTCCACCCGAACCAATTCTGTGCGCGTCGCCGCGCTGTACAAATTTGCCCGGCTCGACGGCTTCGAGGCCCTGCGCGCGCCGCTCGCGGCGTTCTGCTGCGGGCGCGGCATCAAGGGCACGCTTCTGCTTGCGCATGAGGGCATCAACGGCACCGTAGCCGGCAGCGAGGCCTCCATCGCCACGCTGGTCGACCATCTGAACTCCATCGAAGGCCTCGCCGGCCTCGAGGTCAAATACAGCACCGCCGCCGACATGCCCTTCCACCGCATGAAGGTGCGGCTGAAGCGCGAGATCGTCACCATGGGCGTCGAGGATCTCGATCCGGCGACCAGCGCCGGCACCTATGTCGCGCCGGCCGACTGGAACGCACTGATCTCGGACGAGAACACCATCGTCATCGACACGCGCAATGCCTATGAAGTGTCGATCGGCACCTTCAGGGGCGCGGTCGATCCGGCGACCGCAAGCTTCCGCGAATTCCCGGCCTGGGTCGAGCGGCATCGCGACCAACTCGAAGGCCGCAAGGTGGCGATGTTCTGCACCGGCGGCATACGCTGCGAGAAGGCGACGGCCTATGTGAAATCGCTCGGCTTCGAGGATGTGTTCCATCTGAAGGGCGGCATCCTCAAATATCTGGAACAGGTGCCCGCCGAAGAGAGCCTGTGGCAAGGCGAATGCTTCGTCTTCGACGAACGTGTGTCGGTGTCGCATGGCCTTGCCGAAGGCGAGGCCGAACTCTGCCGCGCCTGCCGGCATCCGCTGACGGTCGAGGACCGGCTGTCGCCGCGCTATGCCGCCGGCGTGTCCTGCCCGCATTGCCACGAGGTCCGCTCCGACGAGGATCGCGCCCGCTATGCCGAACGCCAGCGACAGGTCGAACTGGCCACCGCGCGAGGCAAAGGCCCGCATATCGGCAGCTAGCACCGTTGCCGATCTTCGTCGCATCACCACGCGACGGAGTAGCGGTCGATGACCCACAGCCACGTGCCATCCGCTTGCCGGCGGGCGACCTCGGTGGTGATGGTGCCGTCGGGAAGCCGGGTCGAGGTGAGCGCCAGGTCGCCGTTGATCGCGGCGGACCGCTGTTCGCCGCGCTGGAATTTTCGTCCCGCCTCGATGATCTCGGCGAACAGCGCGCGGATGGCCTCGCGGCCACGCGTCAGGTCCTTCTCGCCGCTGTCGATGACGGCGTCGGGCGCGAACAGCGCCACCATGCCGTCGATGTCGCCCGCCCATTGCCGGGCGATCAAAAGACGTTCCAGGTCCTGCGGATCACGCGCCGGCTGGCGGGCCTGCTCATTGGCCATTGCAAGGCTCCTCTCCTCGACAGAACCCAGATTAGGCCAGAGCGAGGCCGGTTTCGACACATCGGTTCCAACTTCGAGGCGCCCCCGCATTTGTCGCAAAGCGCCTGCCCGTCATTGTAATGTCAGCATGCGGGACCTACGTCTGCGACGTCCAAACCTGCTCGTCCATGTTTCGGCGCGGGCCCAATTCTGGAGGCATTGATGTTCGATCCCAAGAAGCTTCTCGACGATCTGCTCGGCTCGCAGGTTCCCGGCACCAGCGGCACCGTCCGCGACAAGGCCGGCCAGGCCGTGCAGATGGCCAAGGACAATCCGCTGGCCGCCGGCGCGCTGGCCGCGGTGCTGCTTGGAACGGGAACCGGCCGGCAGGTGACGGGCACCGCCATCAAGCTCGGCGGGCTGGCCGCGATCGGCGGCCTCGCCTACAAGGCCTACCAGAACTACAAGGCCGGCAACGCGCCGGCCGAGACGCCGGCTGCCGGCGAGCCCGAACTCTTGCCGCCGCCCAAGGATACCGCCTTCCACCCCTCGCAGGCCCCGCAAGGCGAGGAGGAGTTCACGCTGACGCTGGTGCGGGCGATGATCTCGGCGGCGAAGGCCGACGGCCATGTCGATGACGAGGAGCGCCAGAAGATCGCCGGCAAGCTGCAGCTCGCCGGCATCGGCACCGAGGCGGAACAATTCCTGATGGCGGAGCTGGAGAGCCCGCTCGACCTGGATACGCTGGTCGCCGGCGCCCAGACCGACGCGCAGAAGCTCGAACTCTATACGGCCTCGCGCCTTACCATCGATCCCGACACGCGCGCCGAACGCGGCTATCTCGACCTGCTTGCTGGCCGTCTCGGCCTGCCGGACGCGCTGGTCGACCACGTCGAGGCGACGGTGTCGGCGGCCAAGGTGCCGGTTTCCGACAAGCCCGGAACCTCGCCCAATCCGCGCTGGTGAGGCGGAGGCGGAACAGCCGACGCCGCGCACGGTAACGTCTCGTTAACCGAGGAAGCGCATCATTCTAAGCAGTCGGACCGGCTTTTCCTCCTCCCAAGCCCGGTTCAGATCAGGGCGGTCGCCAATGACCGCCCTTTTTGTCGGGCCTGATGGCTGACAGTTGGCTTGCCATCGCTTGCGTCATTTGCGATGCCAAGTTGCAGCGATGACCGGAGGACACCGATGACTGCCATGACAGAGAAAACCGCCATCGTTACCGGCGCCGGCACAGGCATCGGCAAGAGCGTCGCCACGGCGCTGCTCAGGAACGGCTGGAACACGGTGTTCTGCGGACGCCGCAAAGCGGTGCTGGAGGAAGCGATCGCCGAGGCCGGCAAGACCGAGGCCAAGGCGCTGGCGGTTGCCTGCGACATCAGCAAGGCCGATCAGGTCGACGATCTGTTCGAAACGGTGGTCGAAGCCTTCGGCCGCGTCGACCTGCTCTTCAACAATGCCGGCATGGGCTACAAGTCGACGCCGATCGACGAGATCCCGGTCGAGGTCTGGAACGATATCGTCGGCGTCAACCTCACCGGCTCGTTCCTGTGCGCCCGCGCCGCCTTCGGCGCCATGCGCCGGCAAAAGCCTATGGGCGGCCGCATCATCAACAACGGCTCGGTGTCGGCCTATGCGCCGCGTCCTGGCTCGGTGCCCTACACGGCGACCAAGCACGCCATCACCGGGCTGACCAAGACGCTGGCGCTGGACGGCCGGCCCTACGACATCGCTTGCGGCCAGATCGACATCGGCAATGCGCTGACCGAGATGGCGCAGCCAATGACGGTCGGCGTGCCGCAGGCCAACGGTTCGATCGCCGCCGAGGCGGTGATGGATGTCGAGCGCGTCGCCGACGCCGTCGTCCACATGGCCAGCCTGCCGCTCGACGCCAATGTGCTGTTCATGACGGTGATGGCGACGAAGATGCCGTTCGTGGGGAGAGGGTAGTTTCGCCGGCGCAGGGTGAGCGAAACCTTCCCTGTGTCCGTTCGCGGCAGTTGTCAGGTGGTTCCCCCACTCCGTCGCCGCTTCGCGGCGCCACCTCTCCCCCCTCCGGAGGGAGAGGAAGGGAGCTAGGCTGGAATAGGTTCGCGCCCTTCCTCTACCCCGTCGATCGGGGGAGAGGTGTCGCCGCGAAGCGGCGACGGAGTGGGGGTCGACCCTTGGGCGCTGCATGGGCGGTCGGCTGCCTCACTTCTTCAAGAAGGTCTCGATCCGCTCCAGCGCGCGCAAGATGTTCTCCTCGGAATTGGCGTAGGAGAGCCTGATATAGCCTTCGCCGAGAGTGCCGAAATCGGGACCGCCGATCAGCGCCACGCCGGCGTCCTCGAGCAGCGCCGAGGCGAGCTTCTTGGCCTTCCAGCCGGTCTTCGAGACATTGGGGAAGGCATAGAAGGCGCCCTTCGGCGTGATGCAGGAGATGCCCGGCAGCGCGTTCAGCCCCTCGACCACGATCTTCCTGCGGTTGTCGAAGGCGCGCATCATCTTTTCGACATCGTCCTGCGGGCCGTCGATCGCGGCGATGCCGGCATACTGGCTCGGCGCGTTGACGCAGGACCAGCAGTTGACCGCCAGCTTGCGCACCTTGTCGTAGAGATGCGCGCCCTTGTCGCCGTTCGGCCAGATCGACCAGCCCATGCGCCAGCCGGTCATCGCCCAGGTCTTCGACCAGCCGTTGAGCACGATCAGCCGGTCGCGGATCTGCGGGAAGTTGAGCAGCGAAAAATGCGTCTCGCCGTCATAGGTCATGACGTCGTAGATCTCGTCGGAGAGGATGGCGACATGCGGATGCGCCTCCAGCCCCTTGACCAGCTTCTCGATTTCGGCGCGCGGGGTGACGCCACCGGTTGGGTTGGCGGGCGAGTTGAGGATCAGCAGCCTGGTCTTCGGGGTGATCAGCGCCAGCGTCTCGTCGGCAGAGAAGGCGAAGCCGTTTTCCTCGCGGATCGGCACCGGCACCGGGGCGGCGCCGGTGAACTCGATCATCGAGCGATAGATCGGAAAGCCGGGATCCGGATACAGGATCTCGGCGCCCGGCTCGCCGAACATCAGGATCGCCGCGAACATGGTCGGCTTGCCGCCGGGCAGGATCATCACGTTCTCCGGTGAGACCTCGACACCAGTGGTGGTCAGCGTGCGGCGCACGACCGCCTCGCGCGTCGCCAGCAGGCCGTTGGCTGGCGTATAGCCATGGTGGCCGTCGCGCAGCGCCTTGATCGCCGCCTCGACGATGTGCTGCGGCGTCTTGAAGTCCGGCTGGCCGATGCCGAGATTGACGATGTCGCGGCCCTGATGGGCAAGTGCGGTGGCGCGCGCCAGCACCGCGAAGGCATTTTCCTCGCCGAGCCGGTCGAAAGCCGCGATCGTGTGGAGCATTTTTCCCGTTCCTGTGGTTCTTACTGTGGGCGAGCGTTTTTGTGAGCGTCCTTCGGCAAAAGTCAAACGGATTGGAGTTTTCGGTGTCGGAAAATCTCAAGGATTGGCAGCCGCGCCCGCGCCCCGAGCGCAAGGTGCTGGAAGGGCGCCATGCCAGACTCGAACCGCTGAGCGCCGCAAAGCACGGCGACGGCCTCTACGAGGCCTCTTCGGTGTCCGATATCGGCGGCCGCTTCGCCTGGCTGCCCGACTATCCGCCGGAAACCCGCGACGCTTTCCAGCCGTGGCTGGACAAGGTCGAGGCCAGTGAGGATCCGCTGTTCTTCGCCGTCATCGACAAGGCGAGCGGCAAGGTCGCCGGGCGGCAGACGCTGATGCGCATCGACCCCGCCTATGGCGTGATCGAGATCGGCAACATCTATTGGGGGCCGCTGATCTCGCGCAAGCCGGCGGCGACCGAGGCGCAGTTCCTGTTCATGAAATACATCTTCGACGATCTCGGCTATCGCCGCTACGAATGGAAATGCAACAACCGCAACGAGCCGTCGAAGCGCGCCGCCGAGCGTTTCGGCTTCAAGTTCGAGGGCATTTTCCGTCAGCACCTTGTGGTCAAGGGCGAAAACCGCGATACCGCGTGGTACTCGATCATCGACAAGGAATGGCCGGCGCTGCGCGAAGCCTACGAGGCATGGCTCGATCCGGCCAATTTCGACGATGAAGGCTGCCAGAAGCGGCGGCTCGAGGATTTCCGCGCCGCGTCCGGCGCGTAGCAGGAGTTCCGCGATGGCGCACAGCCACGATCATGGATCTGGAGGGCATGGCCACAGCCATGGCGCGGGCCATGTGCATGGCTCGACCGACAAGAAGCGGGTGCTGATCGCCGCCTGCCTGACCGCCGGCTTCATGGTCGCCGAGGCGCTCGGCGGTCTGCTGACCGGGTCGCTGGCGCTGCTTGCCGATGCCGGCCACATGCTTGCCGATGCGATCGCGCTCGGGCTCGCGTGGTATGCCTTCCATCTCGCCGGCCGCCCGGCCACAGTTCGCCTGACCTACGGGTTCGGCCGGGTCAAGACGCTGGTCGCCTACACCAACGGCATCGCCATCTTCGCCATCGCGCTGTGGATCGTCTACGAAGCCTGGGGCCGCCTGATGGCGCCGGCGCCGGTGCTCGGCGGGCCGATGCTGGTGGTCGCAACCGCCGGCCTGCTGGTCAACATCGCCTCTTTCTTCGTGCTGCATGGCGGCGACCGCGAAAGCCTCAACATGCGCGGCGCGATCCTGCATGTGCTGGGCGACCTGCTCGGCTCGGCCGCGGCCATCGCGGCGGCCCTGGTCATCCTGGCGACGGGCTGGACGCCGATCGATCCGATCCTGTCGGTTCTGGTCTCGCTGCTGATCCTGTGGACGGCGTGGTCGCTGATGCGCGAGGCCGCTCATGTGCTGCTCGAAGGCGTGCCGGCGAGCCTCGACCGCGACGTGATCGCCAAGGATCTGGAAGTCGCGGTCAAGGGCGTGCGCGAGGTGCACCACATGCATGTCTGGTCGCTCGACGGTTCGAGCAACATGGCGACGCTGCACGCCTGCCTGAACGACGGGGTCGACGCGCACAGCGCGGTCAGCGCCATCAAGAAGCGGCTCGCCGCCGAGCACGGCATAAGCCATGCCACCGTCGAACCGGAATTCGGGCATTGCGCCGACGATGATGACGATCACGATCACGACCATGATCACGCGCATCATGCGGCGCCGCATCGCGGTCACTATCACTGATGGATCGCGATACACGCAATGCCGCGCTTGGCGCGTTCTGGGTGCTGCTCCTGTTCGGCATCGCCGCCTATTTCCTGCCGCGGGTGATGCTGGCGGCCGGCAGCGTCTCGACCATCCTGGCCGCCGCCATCGCGGCCGTCTTCATGGTGGCGATTTTCGTGGTCTTCTGGCTGCGTGGCCGCAGCCAGCGCAAGAAGGATCCTTGAGATGCGCGTGTTGATTACGGGCGCCGCCGGCATGGTCGGCCGCAAGCTGATTGCCCGGCTGGCCAAGGACGGGCAGCTGCGCGGCCGCAAGATCAGTGCGCTCGAGCTGCACGATATCGTGGCGCCTGAAGCGCCCGCCATGCCGGGCGTCGATGTCTCCCTCCACACCGGCGACCTTGCCGCGCCGGGCGCCACGGCAAGCCTGCTCGCGGCGCAGCCGGACGTGATCTTCCATCTCGCCGGCATCGTGTCGGGCGAGGCGGAAGCCAATTTCGACCTCGGCTACCGGGTCAATCTCGACGGCACGCGCGCGCTGTTCGACGC
>NZ_RZOS01000028.1:0-28429 GCF_004022605.1 Mesorhizobium sp. M4B.F.Ca.ET.089.01.1.1 | reverse complement strand
TAGGAAATCTCAGGCGGCGGCACCTTCTTCGATGCACAAGCGGAAACGACCGCTGCCGACACCGATAGGATCAGCACGGCACGAATCGGTGACATTTTACCTTTCATTGGTGGACTCCGTCGGAGAAAGGGGGGCTGGGACGGCGCTGTCGAGCTCGCGTGACCAGTCAATGGCATTGATGAAGACGCCGAGCGGATTCTTGCGCAGCTGATCCGTATTGCTTGGCGAGCGGATCACGATCGTGAGGATCGCAGTCCAGCGCATCGTGCTGGCAAGGCTTCCGCGCTCAAACACCTGCTCGGTCCATTTGACCTGGAATGAACTTTCGGAGGCTCTGACCACGCTGGTGACCTGTACCGAAACACTGCGCGTTCCGATCTGACCGAAGGGGTCGTTCGCCTTGGCGTATTCGTTGAGGAAGAGCGCTGCGCGATCGCTAGCAAAGTCGTACGCTGCCAACCAGTTCTGCCGAACCAAAACCGGATCGGTGGAAACGGAACGGACATTCTGGATGAAGCGGCCGAGATGCCAGGCGATCTGAGCATCCGAGGGCTCATAATTCCGGACCGCCGGCGCGACGGCGCGCGTCTCGCCGAAGCCATCGACCTCGACGACATAAGGCACGACACGGCTTTGCATCGACTGCCATACGAGTCCGCCGGAAAGCCCGGTCGCCAAGGCCAGGCAGCCAAGGGCCATGATCCGCCAGTTCCTGGCCTGCAGTCGAGATGAGCCGATGCGCTCGTCCCACAGTTGGGCGGCTTTTTGATACGGCGTGACCGGTTCGGGTGTTTTGCCGTAACGGTGCACGGGTCGCTTGAAGAGCATCTAGTCATCCTTGTCGTTGAGAGAGGGGTTGGCGCTGCCTCCCGGCCGGTCTCCGTCTCGGACAGCTTGCATGGCAGCGTGGCGATTTGCCCGGGCGGTCTGTTCAGAACGTAGGCGCCTTGCCCACGTCGGCGCCGAAACAGTGGCCGAACCGGCAGAGCGTTCGGTCATTGACGCTGTCGGCGCGCCGCCGGTCGCGGTCCACGCGGCATCGCGCCCGGCATCGGCGTTGCGCCCAACACTTGCAGTGGCGGATCGCGCTATGCGTATAGCGGCGCCGCCAGCTGCACTGGTTACACCATGCATTCCAGCAGCCACACCGGAGAGGCCAGCGTCGGGCGAGGTTGCGCGCCCGATCTGCCATGACGTGGAAGCAGCCGATCCCATTGTTGTGCCGGCTCGGATGGCGGCGAGACCGCCGCTGGTTGCCATACGCGCGCCAGCAAATGCTGTGCCTCCAGCAACGAGTGATACACCCGCTGCCGCCGCGGTCGTGCCGAGGGCGGCGCCCGCCCCAAGCTGCGGTGCGCCTGAGACAAGACCCGACGCGATCCCCGGCCCAAAAATGCCAAGGCCAAGCAGTGCCAGTGCGCCCAGTACCTGGGACATGGCACCGGCAAGATCCGGCTCCTTGCCTTGCAATGCGGAAGCGAACTCCCCGAAGAGCGTGGAGCCGATACCGACAATGACGGCGAGCACCATCACCTTGATGCCTGACGAGATAACATGGCCGAGCACGCGTTCGGCCAGGAACGCTGAACGGTTCCAAAGTGCGAATGGAACCAAAACAAAACCTGCCAGCGTGGTGAGCTTGAACTCTAGGATGGTGATGAAAAGCTGGATGGAAAGGATGAAGAAGGCGATGATAACCAGGAACCAGGCCATCAGCAGCACGAAGATGGTCAGTGCGTTGCCGAAGATTTCCGGGAAGCCCAGGAGCTGACTGGCTTGGTCAAGCATTGGCCAAGCACCTTCGAAACCGGTCGCGGCAATGCGGCCCGGGCGCAAGAGATTGTCTGCCGACAGATTGCCGGCCGACGCCTTAATCCCGAGACCGGCAAAAGAACGATAAACGATATCGGCGAGGTTCTTGAAATTGTTCAGAATGAAGGCGAAGACGCCAACATAGAGCACCTTGCGGACAAGCCGGCCGAGAACGCTGGTTTCGTCGCCGAGCGCCCACGCCAGGCCGGCAAGTGTGATGTCAATGCCGATCAGAATGGTAGTGAGGAAGGCGAGGTCGCCCGATAGCAGACCGAACCCGCTGTCGATGTAGCGGATGAAGGTCTCCATGAAGCGATCGATGACGCCAAGGTCGTTCATGCCGCTGCCTTTCTCGTCGTGATGAACTCGTGATTAATTGCCGGGATAAGCCGAGCCGGTACCCAAGAACCGCTTCGTCATCTCGCGGGCGGCTTCGTCTGACTGGGCCTTGCGGGCGGCATCCTCGGCCTCAGCTCGAAACTGCGTTGCGAGCAGCGTCTGGATCTGCATCTGCTGTTTTGTCGAAAGCGCCATCAGCTGGTTGGTGGCCTGGCTTGCCTGAAGCGCACCGGCCGCCCCTTGGCTGCGGTTGACGAGATCGGCGAGCAGATCGCCGTCGGCGCGGACGTTCTCGACGATTTGCGACTGGACACCCATGGTCTGGCGGAACGCCTGCATGGCGGTTTGCCAACGCTCCCGCGCAGCACTCGCCACATCGCTGACTTTGATCGTGGCGTCGTAGCTTTCCGGATATTGGCTGCGCCACTGGTCTTGAAGCTTGCCCAGATCAAAGCTGAGGCCACTCGCCTGGTCCATCAAGCCGTCGATGCGATGGAGCGAACCGGTGAGTTGGCCAACGGAAGAGAAATCCAGACGCTGAAGATTGCGCGCCATGTTCTGCAGCATGGTCGCCTGATTCTGCAGCGACTGGATTTGGTTGTTGATCTGCTCCAATGCGCGCGCGGCCGTCAGCACGTTCTGCGCATAATTGGACGGATCGAACACGATAAGGGCGTACGCGGGCTGCACATAGTCGGCCATAGGCTTGGCGATCAGGGAAACGGTGATCAGGCCGGAGAGAAGGCGTCGCCGCATCATGAGAATTGCTCCTTGTCTGGTTGAGGGAATTGCTTGAGAAGTTCGCCGGCCCAATCGAGGCCGCGCGCGATCAGGAACTGCGAGGCAAAGCTGCCTTGCCCGTCTTCGGACATGATCCTGTCGATCAGAGTCTGCGTGGCCGGATCGGAAGCACCGCAAAGCGCAAGAGCGATGGGGCCAAGCTCGAGCTCGAACAGACGGTTGCCGCGGCGCGATTGCAGATAATACTGACGCTTCGGCGTGGCGCGGGCGATCAATTCGATCTGCCGCTCGCTTAAACCGAAGCGCTCGTAGGCTGTGCGCGCCTGGGGTTCCACGGCACGATCATTGGGAAGGAAAATGCGCTGCGGGCAGCTTTCGATGATTGCCGGCGCTATGCCAGAGCCCGCGATATCAGCCAGCGACTGCGTAGCGAAGACAACCGACACGTTCTTCTTTCGCAGCACCTTCAGCCATTCGCGGATGCGGGCGGCGAACAGCGGATTGTCGAGATAGACCCACGCCTCGTCGAGCATGATCAGCGTGGGCCGTCCGTCGAACCGTTCCTCAAGTCGCTGGAACAGATAGGTAAGCACCGGCAGCAAAGCGCCTTGGCTGTGCATTAACTCCTCGGTCTCGAAACACTGCACATCCGACAAGGCCAGCCCATCATGATCGGCATCGAGCAGGCGGCCGAAGGGACCGTCGAGCGTGTAGGGCATCAATGCGGTCTTCAGCGCATTGGATTGAAGCAGGACCGAAAGACCGGTCAGTGTGCGTTCCTGCGCCGGCGCGGTGGCAAGGCTGGCCAGCGCTGACCAAATAGCCTCCTTCACCTCCGGCGTGACGGTGACGTTCTCGTGGGCAACAAGGCTGGCGATCCATTCGGCCGCCCAGCTTCGGCTAGCCTGGTCGTTGATGCTGCGCAGTGGCTGAAAGGCAAGGGAACCGTCCGCTCCTAGCGCGTGGTGTTCTCCACCCATGGCAAGTGTTGCAGCACGGGCCGAATTGCCTTTGTCGAAGACATAAACCTGGGCGCCGGCATAGCGCCTGAACTGCAGAGCAATCAGAGCAAGCAGAACCGACTTGCCGGCGCCGGTCGGACCAACAACCAGCATGTGGCCGACATCTTCGACGTGGGTGGAAAGCCGAAACGGTGTCGACCCACTGGTCTCGGCAACGAAAAGCGGTGGCGCTTCGGTTTGGGTGACTTTCGCGAGATGCTCGTTTGTCGCAGGACCGGCCCAAACCGACGACAGCGGCATGAGATGGGCAAGGTTCAATGTATGAACGAGCGGTTGGCGAACGTTAGCGTAGACATGGCCAGGCAATGAGCCGAGCCAAGCCTCGACCGCATTGACGCCTTCTCGGATCGTGGTGAAGCCGAGCCCATTGATGATGCGCTCGACCGCGCGAAGCTTCTCTGCAGCGGCTTGGCGATCCTCGCCCCACACCGTCACGGTGGTGGTGAGATAGCCGAAACTCACATGATCACCGCCCAATGCCTGAAGGGCTTCGTCGGCATCGAGCGCCTTGTTGTCGGCATCGTTATCGACAAGCGGGACCGGCTCGTTGGTAATGACCTCGCGTAGGATTGCCACGATCGATTTGCGCTTGGCAAACCACTGCCGGCGCAATCGCGTCAGCGTCTTCGTGGCTTCCGTTTTCTCGAGCGGAATGAAGCGCGTCATCCAGCGATAGGCGAAATCCTGATGATTGAGGGTATCGAGGATTCCGGGCCGGGTGAGGTTCGGAAAGCCGAGGATGGTCAGTGTGCGAAGATGCTGCTCACCCAGCATCGGCTCCAGGCCACCGGTAAGCGGCGCATCGACCAGGATTGCATCCAGATATATCGGCGTTTCCGGGGCCATGATAGGATGGCGACGAGGCGAAATCGTGCCGTGGAGGTAGGTCAACGTCTGAGCATCATCGAGGACGCGTACTTCGGACATGAAACCCGAGAAGAGATCGAGCACGCGGTTGGTCTCGTCACGGAACCTCGCCAGATCCTGGCGCCAGTCTCTTTCTCCTCGGGAATAATGAGAGTCGACGAGCGCGCTTTCTGCGCGCGCCTGGGCGTCCGGCGGTGGCATAAACACCAAGGTCAGATGATAGCGGCTCTCGTAGTGCGCTACCTTCCCCTCGAAAGCAGCGCGGCGTTCTTCGTCGACCAGCCACGACGCGGCGTCAGGAAAATGCGAGTTCGGATAGCCCAGCGCTTCTGTGCGCTCGGCCTCAAAGAACAATGCCCAGCCAGAGCCAAGGCGTCTGAGAGCATTGTTCGCCCGGGCGCAAATGCCGACGAGTTCAGCCTCCGTCGCACTTTCGAGATCCGGGCCGCGGAACCGCAACGTCCGCTGAAAGCTGCCGTCCTTGTTGAGCACGATGCCGGGCGCCACCAAGGCAGCCCAGGGTAGATGGTCGGCAAGCCGGTCGGCTTTGCTTCGATATTCCGAAAGGTTCAGCATGCAAGCCACCCCTTCAGACGTAGGTGGCGCACAAGCACGCTGGCGAAGTCCGGATCGCGTCTTGCGGCAAACACCGCTAACGAGTGGCCTGCGATCCAAAGCACCAGACCAGCAATCCATTGCTGCAAGCCGAAGCCAATGGCCGCGGCCACTGTACCGTTGAGGATCGCCACCGCGCGCGGAGCCCCGCCGAGCAGGATCGGCTCGGTCAGCGCCCGGTGGACCGGTACTGCGAAGCCCTCGATATGCTGCTCCCCGGCGGCCATCAGACGAGCGCCCCACCACCGAAGGAGAAGAAGGAGAGGAAGAAGCTCGATGCCGCGAAGGCGATTGACAGACCGAAGACGATCTGAATCAGGCGCCGAAAACCACCGGCGGTGTCGCCGAAGGCAAGCGTCAGGCCGGTGGTGATAATGATGATCACCGCAACGATCTTGGCGACCGGTCCCTGCACGGACTCCAGGATCTGCTGCAGCGGCTGCTCCCACGGCATGCCGGAGCCGGCGGCATAAACCGGGGCCGTGTTAAGAAACGCGAGCGCTGTGGACGAAAGAAAGCGAAGCTTCTTGCGCATGAGGAAGGCCTTTCAAAGCTGCTGGAGTTGCGAAAGCGTGAGCGGGGCAACGGCGTAATCGCCGCTGCCGTCGAGACCGGTGACCTCGGCGATTGCGTCGATGTGGCGCGACGAGCCGCGTCCCGCTATGAAGACGATCAGATCTATCGCCTCAGCGATGAGCCGGCGGGGAACGGTGACCACCGCTTCCTGGGCGAGTTGCTCAATGCGATAGAGAGCCGAGCGCGCGGAATTGGCGTGTACGGTAGCGATGCCGCCTGGGTGCCCGGTGTTCCATGCCTTCAGCATGTCGAGCGCTTCCGCGCCCCTCACCTCGCCCACGATGATGCGGTCCGGCCTGAGCCTCAGCGTCGAGCGCACGAGATCGGCAAGGGTGACCGAGCCCCGCCTTGTTCTCAGGGCAACGCAGTCCCTGGCCGCGCACTGCAGTTCGCGTGTGTCCTCGATCAGGATCACCCGATCGTCGCATTCGGCGACTTCAGCCAGCAGAGCGTTGGCGAGTGTTGTCTTCCCCGAGGAAGTGCCGCCGGCGATCAGCATGTTGCGCCGCTCGCGGACGGCCTTTTTCAGCGCATCGGCCTGCAGCGGCAGCATGATGCGTTCGGCAACATAGTCGGCCAGGGTGTAGACTTTCGCGGCGGGCTTGCGGATGGCAAAACATGGCGCCAACACCACAGGTGGCAGCAGGCCTTCGAAGCGTTCGCCAGACGGCAATTCGGCACTGACGATCGGGTTGTCGGCGTGCGCCTCGGCGCGCACGTGCGAAGCAACCAGGCGGATGATACGTTCTGCCTCGGACGGGTGCATGTGAACGTCGGTATCGACCCGACCTTCGCCTAACCGGTCGAGTCGCAGCGCGCCGTCGGGATTGACCATCACCTCGATGACGGACGGATCGGCCAGGGCTTCGGTGATTGCCGGACCCATGGCGGTGCGCAGCATGACACGCCGCCGGTGGTCGGCCTCGGGATGAGAGCTCATCCTTCCCCTCCCCCACCATTGTCTTTGCTAAGCGACTTTTTGCCGGAAGCGATCTGGCGGCCGACCTTCTCAACGAATTTCTCGAAACGCTCTTGGGCAATAGCCTGCGTTGCCCGATCCGGGACCGGCGTGTGGGCGTGAAGGGTGATCGAAAAGCGGATGAAGAGCGCCAGGCTCTCCAGGATCACCTCGGAATCGCGCCTGACGTGGGCAAGATCGCGGGAGAGCCGGTCAAGCCTTACGCCGTAGCGCCGATCGAACTCGCTCTCGCCACGCCGCTCGATGAACGCCTCGATCGCCTTCGCCACGATCGCTGATTTGGTCGTTGACGGATCGCGACTGAGGTTGTCCAGTTTCTCGCTGAGCTCCGGCTCAAGCAGAAACTGATGGCGAATGCGGTGCGGCTTCATGCGGCTCGTTCCGACGGCCCGGCGTTGCGCCGGCGACGGGAGAAGCATCGGCCAGACGCTCAAAATTGCTTATGGCCGTTATCTACGCTGAGGTGCGCTCTGCAACTCAGCGGACTTCAGAAGCCGGGAATGACATCGTCGCCCCTGCCCTCGTTGATACCGTAGGCGCGGGCCGCAGTGGAAATCCGATCCATGACACGCTTGTCCGCGAGCGCTTCGCTGTCATCGTCTGCGGGCTTGTACAGATCGGCCTGATCGGGCTCTTGAGAGACAACAACGTCTTCTTCGGGCAGGCTTGGATGGCGTTGCTGCTGAACGCCTCCCTCGTCTTCAACTGGCGCGTCGGCGCTTTCCTCGTCCGCAGCAAGTCGGCTATCGACGCTGCACACTTGTCCAGTCCAGCCGTCCGGGCGTGATGCAGGGCAGTCCGCATAGGGTCCGTCGTGCAGCACCGGCGCAGGCAGCACCCGATCTGTGAAATTCTGATCCTGATAATAGCGCAGCTTCTTGGCGCGGATCGGCGGCAACCCAGAAACCAGGACCAATTCGTCTGACGGCGGCAATTGCATCACCTCGCCTGGCGTCAGGAGCGGGCGCGCGGTTTCCTGGCGGCTCACCATGACATGTGAAAGCCAGGGCGCAAGCCGATGGCCCGCATAGTTGCGCATCGACCTAAGTTCGGTTGCGGTGCCGAGGGCATCCGAGATGCGCTTGGCCGTGCGTTCGTCATTGGAGGAAAAGGCAATTCGCACGTGGCAATTGTCGAGAATAGCATTGTTCTCGCCATAGGCCTTTGAAACCTGGTTCAAAGATTGTGCGATCAGATAGGAGCGAATGCCATAACCTGCCATGAAGGCGAGCGCCGTTTCGAAGAAGTCGAGGCGACCGAGCGCCGGAAACTCGTCCAGCATCATGAGCAGCTGATGCTTACGGCTCTTCTTCGGGTCCCCCTCCAGACGCTCCGTCAACCGCCTGCCGATCTGGTTCAAGATCAGTCGCACCAAAGGCTTGGTGCGCGAGATATCCGAAGGCGGCACGACCAGATAGAGCGACAGCGGTCGCTCTCCATCCACTAGGTCAGCGATGCGCCAGTCGCAGGACGAAGTGGCCGCCGCGACCGTTGGATCACGATAAAGCCCAAGAAAGGACATGGCGGTCGAGAGGACGCCTGAGCGCTCGTTTTCCGACTTGTTCAGGAGTTCGCGAGCCGCCGAGGCCACTACGGGATGGACCTGAGGGTTATGCCCCGTCCCGAGATGGTTTGTCGTCATCATCCGCCGTAGCGTTGCGGCAAACGAGCGTTGCGGGTCCGACAGGAAGGTGGCGACGCGGGCTAGCGTCTTGTCCTCTTCAGCGTAGAGCACGTGCAAAATGGCGCCAACTAGGAGTGAATGGCTGGTCTTCTCCCAGTGATTCCGTCGCTCCAGCGCGCCCTCGGGATCGACGAGGATGTCGGCGATGTTTTGAACGTCCCGGATCTCATCTGGGCCTTTGCGCACCTCCAGCAGCGGGTTGTAGCGTGCCGATCTCGGGTCGGTCGGATTGAACAGAAGGCAGTACGAGAATTTCGACCGCCAGCCGGAGGTCAACTGCCAATTTTCGCCTTTTATATCATGAATGATGGCAGACCCGGTCCAGGAAAGTAGCGTTGGAACAACCAGCCCCACGCCCTTGCCCGAACGCGTCGGCGCAAATGCCATGACGTGCTCCGGGCCGTCATGGCGCAGATAGCGATCGTTCAGCCTACCGAGGAAAACGCCCGCCGGCCGTAACAACCCTGCCGTCTCGACCTCATGAGTCGTGGCCCACCGTGAAGACCCATAGGTCGTAACCGACCCGCGCTGTCGCGCGCGCAAAAGCGAGCCTGCGATTGCGGCGGCACAGCCCAGGAATCCGCTGGCGCCTGCAAGCGTACCGGCTTTGTCGAAGACCTCCGGCGCATAAGCATCGAAGTGGAACCACCATTCAAACAGCTTCCACG
The DNA here is from genome assembly GCF_004022605.1 of Mesorhizobium sp. M4B.F.Ca.ET.089.01.1.1. Lineage (NCBI taxonomy): Bacteria > Pseudomonadati > Pseudomonadota > Alphaproteobacteria > Hyphomicrobiales > Phyllobacteriaceae > Mesorhizobium > Mesorhizobium sp. M4B.F.Ca.ET.089.01.1.1. Next base: position 19,126 of record NZ_RZOS01000028.1, on the reverse strand, counting down.
GCTTGTAGATTGGCCAGCCGGCGAAGAGAAACCATGGTGCGCCGAGAGGCGTCTGGTAGGTCAGCATTTGAGCGCACCATTGGGTTGCCGTCCATACGCCGATAATGACAATTGCGCACACAACGGCGATCTGCCCGATCAGTAGCTTCGTAGGTGTCATCGGCTTGGCCCGCTGAACAACGCGACCTAGCATCGCGCGGTGCAGCCGGGACAGGAATGTTCCTCACATACGATTTGGGAGCAATGAACGACTTCCTACTATGCAGGTCGGTCAGCACGCGTGTTGCGCCTTCACGCGACACCATCCTCTCCATTCACCCTGAGGCCCGGCGCCGCCGACAGTTGCGTGACCGCTCCTCCGCAAAGTTATCTTCTGCGTTCAGGGAGCCAGGGCGCCTGGGCTGGCTGATGAACACCGTCCGCTCGCGCATGTGGGGTCGAATTGATTTGTGCCCAAGTGGAGGCAGGCTCATCATTCAACAGTTGCCGCAGTTCCCCTGGCTCGAACGCCATCATTGGTGGGGAGGCAGGCTCGTCTTCCAACAGTTGCCGCAGTTCCCCTGGCTCGAACGCCATCATCGGTGGGGAAGCGGGTTCATCCTCCAACAGCTGCCGCAGTTCCCCTGGCTCGAACGCCATCATTGGTGGGGAGGCAGGCTCGTCCTCCAACAGTTGCCGCAGTTCCCCTGACTCGAACGCCATCATTGGTGGGGAGGCAGGCTCGTCTTCCAACAGTTGCCGCAGTTCCCCTGGCTCGAATGCCATCATCGGTGGGGAGGCGGGTTCATCCTCCAGCAGCTGCCGCGGCTCTTCCTCGTGCGGCAAGCGCCTCCTTAGCCGGTCTTGCAGCGCCTGCCGATCGGCAACGAGGTTGTCGAGGGGCAGCGGCTCGTGGTCTGGCCGCTGCCCTTTCACCAATCGTTCAACCAGCGCCCACGTGCCCTCCAGGACAAATACGCCGCAATCATAATGGTTCGTCTGTCTGGCCATGGGGGCTGGCGCCAAGGTAGCATTCAGCAGTCCTGCGAGCTGTTTTGCAGGCACGTCGTTATATCCCTCTCGCTGGAGGGAGTCGTAGTGATAGGCGAACCGCCTTTCGGGGTCGCGGCGATCAACGAGCAGCAGCGACCAATGGGTGCCGGGGCTAGTAGCCGTGCCATTATTCACTGGCAAGAACAGGAAGTCGGCTGTGGCGTTGTTTTGATTATAGATGGACTGCAATATGCCTCGAGCGTCTTGCGGCGACGTGTGTCGCAGTAGATGGGATACGGAAGGATCCACCAGCCGAGTCCGGGCAGCGAGCGCCGGATTGATCCCCTGCAGTTGCCGCTCCAGCAAATTGTAATCTCTCTGGACATGGGCGTCGCTCAGCCATTCGGCGGCGCCGAGCACCCGCCCCGTTGCAACGTTGGACGGGGCTGTCGGATCGAGCGCCCCGATCTGAGCCCCAGAGGAACTGGTCGTCAGTGTGGTCACATCAACCAGTGGAAGGCCGCGGTAGGTGCCTGGCAGCTTAGCGGTTGCTGGCGAGGCGGGTTGGGGAGCTCTTGCCGGTGCCGCTGGCCCAGCTTCAGCAGCGGCCCCAACGCGCCTGGTGACTGCGTCTGCCGGATGAGCAGCAAGGACAGTTTCGCGCCCGAGCACAATGCGCGGCAGGATATCCCGGAGGTGAGCCAATGCAGAACCGATACTTAGTCTATTACCATAGGAGACAGCCTTGAAGCTCTCAACATCTTTATCCAGCGATTTGTCGTGAATCCGAGCGGCAATCCCAGGCTTGTTATTTTGACGCAGATACTGGCTAAAATGTCTAAGAAAATTTGTATAGCCGCCCACGGTATCTGGATTCCGTCCGGTCGCAGGCGCTGCCAGGTACTCCTTGGTCGAAGCGGCTCTGTAATCTCTAATGAGCTCGGCATCGTCAGGATAGGGGATCACGAGAGGGCGACCCATAATCGGGGCTCCGCTTGTCGACTTCTTGAGGTAACGCAGTGCGCCAGCCACGGTGGAGGAACCACCCGTACTCTCGTACTCCTTGAGATCCTGATCCAGCGACGAATGGTAAAGCCGAGCAGCAAACCCTGGCTTGTTGTTTTGAAGGAGCCACCGACTAAAGCCGAAAAGAGAATTTACATTGAAAGTGACCGTGTTCGCGCTGGCCTTACCCGCGTGGAATGCTGCCCTCAGCCCTTCGATAGCGGTCGCATCGTTGGAATAGACAGGACGCTTGTCGGAACCGTTGGGGACTACAATTGGACGATCCGGCTGCACTGTCGAGGACATCGAACCACCACCTCCGGGATGCGGTGCTGGGGTGGATTCGTGTTCATCCCTCTGCCTGACGAGCTGCGCCTCAGATTCCGGTGTAGCCACCTTATGAGGATCCTGCATCGGTTCGATCCCCTCCATCTCCTGCTGCAACCAAGCCAAAGCTTGGCGAGCGGCGGCTTCATCAACCGCGGAGGATGTCTCCACACCTCTGGCGGACGCCGGCAGAGCCTGCTCCGCCCGCCGTCGAAAGAGCTCTGGCGAGGCGGATTTCTCCGCCCACAATCTGGGCTGCGTAGCGAGTCCCCGTCCAGATTTATGTGGCACCGCCTCGCTTGGCAGCGGGCTGCTCCTGTCCCGTGCAGCTACCAGCCCCTCCGGGGCGCCCTGGTCGCCGTGGCGCCAGTTCAAGTGAGGGACGGCCTCTCCAAAGTCGGGTGCTTGGTGTTGGTGCGCGGTTGGGGCGAGAGACAATGGTAGATCGGTGCCCTCCTTATAACCTACCGGCAGGAGCTCCTCTGGCCAATCGAATCCCTGCTGTGGTGCGGTATGCTGAGCAGCGTCGCCACGGGGACGAGCCTCCATGCTGACCGCGTTTTCCAGATGACTCCCGAGTATAACGCGCGGCGGGTGCTTGCGGATATAAACCAGTGCAGATTCGATCGGAGCTCCACGAGTAGAGGAGGCGGCCTTGTAGCTCTCAACATCTTTATCCAGCGATTCATCGTAAATCCGGCCCGCAATCCCGAGCTTGTCATTTTGACGTAGGTAATGACTGAAATGGTTAAGAGCAGTTGCGTAGCCGCTCGCGGATCTGAAATGTCTAGTGAGCGCGGCGTCGTCAGGATGGGGGTTCAGGACAGCGCGACCCACAATCGGGGCGGCTCCGCCTATCGGCTTCATCAGTTGACGCAGTGCGCCAGCCACTGTGGAGGAACCACCCCTACTCTCGTACTCCTCGAGATCCTGGCTCAGCGACGGATGGTAAAGCCGAGCAGCAAACCCTGGCTTTTTGTTTTGAAAGAGCCAACGACTAAAGCCGAAAAGAGAATTTGCGCTGCGAGTGACCGTGTCCGGCCTGGCTTTACCCGCAAGGAGTGCAGACTTCAGCCCTTCGATGGCGGTGGCATCGTTGGAATAAACAGGACGCTTGTCGGCACCGTCGGGGGCCACAATTGGACGATCCGGCTGCACTGTCGAGGGCATCGACCCATCGAGATGCGGCGCTGGGGTGTATTCGTGCTCATCCCCCTGCATCGCGAGCTGCGCCTCCCGTTCCGATGTACCCACCTGATGGGCAGGGAGTTGCATCATCGCGCGAGCGCCTGAGTCACCAACCTGACCTGGTTGCCGCTCAGTGACAGCATGCTGCAGATTGCTTTGGATCCTCTGCCTCTTCGTTGGTCTCAACTCACCTTTGCCATGCGAGCCATTGACGAGGACATCCTCGCCTGGTGCACTCATCAACTCATCCGCCGCCTGCAATTCGCCCAAGTGCTGCTCAAAACCGGCTTGGCCGGCTTGTCCGCTTGCTCGTGCGGTACGGCGTGCTGCACCTGCAGCCAAGCTGCTACGATGAATGTCCAGTTTGTACGGGTGCACGCTAGCCTCACTTCCACAGATCACATGAGCAACCTACTCAGGCAAGCTTTCGAAAGGCTGACGAGGTCCGCCGCCGCGGAAGGCGAAGGCTGGTTTTCTGCTCAGCGGTTGACGGCCTAGCGTGTTGCGGCCGCGCCGGGTATCACGCCAATCAATCTGAATAGTCGATGCGTCAAACGAACCAGGATAGGATTTTCGTAGCGGGGCTGCTCTACTCACTCTTGTCCTGAGGTAGAATTCAACCATATCGCCGAGCAACTGGATGCCGATTGGATACCCGATCCGGAAAGCTTCAGCTCATATGTGACGCGAGGATGAGAATCGTGGCAGCTCCAGACCGACGGGCTGCCACCCACAGCGGCGATGACCGACGAGGGTCTTCTATTGCCAAGGTAATCGTCCGTTCGGGGACCTATGTGTTCCTATGCTCGTCGAGCGGATCGGGTGGGCCGCACCGCCGTAGCGTTACGGCGAGCGGAAGCGGCGTTGGGTGCGGCTTTTCCCCTGAACGCTTCACACCAGGCTGATAGGGGATCTTGCAATCGCACACACGCGGTCTGCAGGCGTGCCTATCAAGCAGTTTGCTCAGACCAACGTCGCGGCGAGCCTATCCTCAATACGCAGCGCAAGTCCTAGACTCCACGATCGTCCTTCGGTGCAGATTTGCTCGCGCCTCGCCCTGATTACAGCCGATAAGGCGAGCTAACAATTGCAAGAGCCACAAGCTACTCCAGCTCGATCGGTTTGCTGTTCCAGTCGGGCGGGGTCTGACCGAGAATGTTGCGAACGAAGAAGTCTAGGAGTTTGCGCTCGGTGTAGGTGCCTAGAGTATGGTGATTGGCACCAGGAACGTAGACAATGTCAAAATCTTTTCCTGCCTTGATGAGTCGATCGGCAAGCTGGAACGAGCAAAACGGATCGACATTATCATCCATTTCGCCGACCGCGATCATCAGCTTGCCCTGCAGCCTGTGAGCATTGTCAACGGCGGAGGATTGCGAATATTCAATGCCGACCGGCCACCCCATCCACAGTTCATTCCACCAGGTCTTGTCTATCCTGTTGTCGAAGCAGCCGTTTTTGGCGACGGCGACCTTGTAGAAATCGGGGTGAAAGAGCAGCGCGCTGACTGCACTCTGGCCGCCGGCGGATGCGCCAAAAATGCCGACGTTGGATATGTCGTACCATGGATATTGCGCGGCCGCCGCCTTGTGCCACAGAATGCGATCGGGAAATCCTGCGTCCTTCAGATTCTTCCAAGCAACATCATGGAAGGCGCGGGAGCGGTTGTTGGTGCCCATGCCGTCGATCTGAGCAACGACGAAGCCCAGCTGCGTGAGCGGCTCTGTCCACCGCGAGAAGGATTTTGGGACGAAGGAGCCGTGGGGTCCAGCATAGATATTCTCCACAACCGGGTATTTCTTCGTCGGGTCGAAGTTGGCTGGCAGGTGGAGCACACCCCAGATGTCAGTTTTGCCGTCGCGCCCCTTGGAATGGAAACTGAGCGGCGGCTGCCAGCCTGCGGCGACGAGCTCGGAAATGTCGGCCGTCTCGATCTGCTGGAGCTTGGCATTGTCGCTGGCGCGGTAGAGTGCCATGCGCGGGGGCAGATCGATGCGTGACCAGAGATCGACATAATAGCGCCTGTCAGGCGAGAACTCGATATGGTGGTTGGCCGGTTCGGGCGTCAGTGCAGTCAGTCCCTTGCCGTCAAAGCCGATGCGGTAAGCATGGACCCAATAGGGGTCCTCCTGCGAGTTCATCCCGCTCGCCTCGAACCAGATCTGACGCTTCACCGGATCGACATGGTTGACCCTCCGGACGACCCACTCACCTCGGGTGATCTGGTTTTCGAGCGCGCCTGTCCGGCCGTTGAAAAGATACAAATGCTCATACCCGTCGCGCTCTGATGCCCAGATGATCTCCTTCCCGTCATCGACATCGTAACGGAAGATTTTTCCGGCATCCTCCTGGCCATGCCCCAGCGGCAAATAATCCACGAATGTCTCGCTGGTCTCATCGATCAGGGAGCGCCCGCGGCCCGAGGCGGCGTCTACCTCGACCAAGCGATAGAGCTGATGCCCGCGCTGGTTATATTCGAAAGTGAAGCCGCGGCTGTCCGCCCACCACCGGAGAGGGGAAAGTTCGAAGACGTTCGAGAAGAGGGCACCGTCAATCACGATCTGGCGCCGGCCGGCAATGTCGAACAGGACTGGTTGGGGCAGCGGAAGGACATCGCCCGGCCTGGGATAGAATATTGTTGAATATTCCCGCTCCAACTGGTCCGTCGATGAATTGAGGTAGCGGACCTCTCGCCTATAGCCGGGGCGAACAAGGTAAGCGGCGAGGTGGCGCGAGTCCGGCGACCAGCTCAGCGTCGAAAAGACGTAGCAATTGCCTTCGGCTCCGTCCCGGCTCAGAGGAACATCCTGCAATCCGTCCTCGCTGCGCAGGAAAACGTTGCAGTTCTTGATATAGGCGATCCATTTGCCGTCGGGCGACGCGTTGCTCTTGTCGGGGTTGTTCTCCGCTGGCGGCGTGTAGCGGTGGCTGAGCTCCCTACGGTCCCCTTTCCTTGCATCGAATGTGGTGCTGGTACAGTCATAGCTTGCAAGGTCGCAGCTCCACCGGGTGTCTTCAATCTGGAAGTCGAGCCTGCGACCATCCTCACTCAGTTCGAAACGGTCGAACGGAAGATTGCCGGCTTGATAGCTCTCATGGCTCACCTTGTTTAGCGCTGCCGCCAGACGCGCCTGATCGAAAGCGGGCCGCTTGAAACCCGTGGCAGCATCGACCTGCATGAACTGCTGCTCGCCGTGGCTAGTCCGGCGGTAGACGAAGGCTTCACCCCCGGTCAGCCAGAAAGGCATTTTGGGGACATTGACAGTGAGCCCGCCATATCGATCGTTGATCGTAAGTGCGCGCTTGAAATCGGCCGGCGCTAGCGTCGGGTGTAAACTTTTCGAACCCTTGGCCAGCGTCTGAGTTGCCGATCGCCATGCCGCGCGCGTCAAAGCGCCGATCCTGGACATACCTGTTCACTTCTTTCGGTTTTCGGAATGCTAATTTTGAAGTTGGGTTCTCGTCGCCGGTCTGCAGCAGCGCCGAGCGTCGCCTTGGAGGAGAGCCAGCACGCGGGTGCAGCCAGGCACGCGCAACAGGGGCGCTCCTTGGACATCCAGGCACTGGTTCGGGTGCCGATTGAAGAGTTGGCGTCCGTCGCCGAAACAACCAGGAAAGAGCGTCCATGCAGCCCTGACGCGACTATTTCCCCGCGAGTATGGCCGCTTGCTTTTCTGCATCATCTGAAAGGTCCTGCTCTAGTCGGGCCGGATGTCACCCCGGCAGATTGTGCTATTTCGACAATCTCCGAGCGATTGCCGCCGGCCCATGACGAGGTTTACCGATAGGGCGCAATATGCGTGCCAAAGGAAAAGCGGTTTAATACACGGCAATCCGCCTATGTCGCATCCCCAACATCGTCGCACACCGGACAATGCCGGACGATATTGTCCCGGGGCGTCAAATTGGTTTGATGGTGACCCAACAACTGGCGGATGACGATCTCGAAATGCGCGACAACGGCCTCGGTGGACACTGTCGCCGCGCCCAGCACGCTGGCCGCCTGCCCGGCGATGTCCGCGCCCAGGCGGATGGCCTTGGCCACGTCGACGCCATCGCGGATCCCGCCCGACGCGATCAGCTTCACCGTTGGCAGCGCCCGACGCACCGCCTGCACGCTGGTCAGGGTGGGAATCCCCCAATTGGCGAATGACATCGCCACTGCACGGTCGGCGGCATTGCGGGCGCGCTCGCCCTCCACTGCGGCCCAACTGGTGCCGCCGGCGCCGGCGACATCGATTACCGCCACGCCCGCCTCGACGAGCGCACAGGCCACCGAGGCGGACAGGCCGCCCCCACTTCCTTGGCCACGATCGGCACGCCCACGATGCGCGCGGCGCCAGCGATCAGCGCCAGGACGCCGCGCCAGTCGCGGTCGCCCTCCCGGCTGTACCGCTTCCTGCAGCGGATTGAGATGGACGATGAGCCCATCGGCCTCCAGCGCGTCCACCGCGCGACGCGCCAGGTCCAGGCCGTCGGCCTCCCGCAGTTGCGCGGCGCCGATATTGGCCAGCAAGGGAATGTCTGGCGCCAGGCGGCGCAGCGCGCGCGTTAGCCCCTGGGAGTTACGGGATTGCAGGCTCACACGCTGCGAACCGCACATGGCGATCCGCAAGGCTTGCGCTGCCTCGCTCAAATGCCGGTTGATGGCCTCGGCCCGTGGCATGCCGCCGGCCATAGAGCTGATCAGCAGCGGCGCGCGCATAGCCTTGCCCAGCAGCGAGGCGCGCAGGTCGATCTGCGTCAGGTCCAACTCGGGCAGTGCGCAGTGTTCGAAATGGATGTACTCCCAGCCAGCGGCCACCGTGGCCGGCGCCGTTCGCCGATCCAGCACCAGCGAAGCGCGCAGCTGAGCGCAGCCCTCGAATCCGGAGAGAACGCACGGTACGCCGTGCCCCAGCGCCTGCTCCACGGCGGCGAGCTGCTCCGGCGCGATCAGGCCAACGTCGTTGCAATCGTCTAGCCAGAACAGCAGCGCCAGTTCGCGATAGAACGCCACGATCAGCGTTTCGTTCTGCGGATCACGGCCGGTGCGGGCGCTGGTGTCGCGCAGGCTCGGGTGAATGCGTTGCAGGATTGGGGGACGCGTGACGCAGTCAAAGCTCCCCTTGCCAAGCACGGAGCAGGCGAGTGAGAGAGCAGATGAATAGGCGTGTCGCCAATATTTTCGCATTGCTATAATCGATTATAGTTGTGAGGAGCAATTTGAGACCATTTACTTGCGGCTCAAGTCACCCATAAAAGAAGGCAAGCACCGATTCGGTAGCTTATCCCCTGTCTTTCGCGTACTCGCGGCCGTGGCGCCGGGTGAACGATTGAAGACCGCCGGTCTCACTCGCAGGTGGGCGCCAGGGCGTGGGACGGTTGGCAAGCCACAGGAGTAGGACAATGTCGAAGGATTCGGGTAAGGGCGATAATCACGGCGGCGGGCCGGGCAAGATCGAGATCACGATGGTGGTGAACGGCCAGCCCACGCAGGTCGAAGCCAATCCCAACCAGCCGCTTCACGTCATTCGTACCAAAGCCCTTGAGAACACGCAGAATGTCGCCCAACCAGCCGAGAATTGGGAATTGAAGGATGAGGCCGGCAACTTGCTCGACGTCGACAAGAAGCTTGGCGATTTCGGTTTCCCGAATACTGTGACCCTGTTCCTCAGCCTGAAGGCGGGCGTCGCAGGTGCCTAAACCCCAAAGTGTGGATCCGGAGGTCTCCCGAGCGAAGTTTGATCGGGAGATCGGCCGGTTCCGGCCATATGCTGATGTCTATCGGGCTCAGGGCTGCTTCTTGATCGAGGCGACCTTTCCGCGCGCTTTCTTCATTTTCGCAAGCCTCAAGTTAAAACCACGGGTGATCAGCGCAGCGAGCGAGGTCGACTTCACCGACTACGACTTAAGACCACCGTCCGTGGTCTTCGTCGATCCGTTTACGCGTCATCCGATTGCCCGGAAAGATCTATACCTGAAAATGCTTAGACGTCCGCCGCTGCCCGGAACGCCGCCGGAGATGATAGGAGCTCTCATCCAGCAGAACGCCGTGCCGCTGACGGACTTCATCCAGGCCAACAGTCCCGAGGACGAACCATTCCTGTGCATGGCGGGCGTCCGGGAATACCACGACAATCCAGCCCATTCAGGTGATCCATGGCTACTTCATCGGGGTTCTGGCGAAGGCTGTTTGGCCTTCATCCTGGACAAGATCATCAAGTACGGAATCATTCCTATAGAGCAGTTGCAGATTCAACTCCCACCGGCAATCGTAGGAATGGTGGTATCCCCTCAGGCGATACAAGAATGACTGGTTTGAGAGATGTAACGATCGTGACTCTCCCGCGCGGCTGCATCTCGACCACGCATGGGCATCTGCGCTCAGTTGGTCGCGAAGGCAATGAGGGGATGGCGCTCTGGGTCGGCGTTCAGCAAGACCGGCACTTTGCCGTAACAGAGACGGTTATCCCGGCGCAGCGTCACATTCGGACAAACGATGGCGTTTGCGTGATCGTTGCGGCCGAAGAACTGCACCGGCTCAATGTCTGGCTCTACAAAAGCGGCCTGAAACTCTTGGCCCAGATTCACAGCCATCCGGGCCGCGCCTACCATTCGACGACGGACGACGCTTATGCGGTTGCTACCACGGTTGGGTGTCTGTCGCTGGTAGTGCCGAATTTCGCCCGCGAGCCTTTCGATTTTGCTCGGGTCGCCGCCTATCGGCTTGACGAAAAGGCCAAATGGAATGCGCTCCCTCCCGCGGCACTGTCGCGAATGATCATGATATCGAGTTGAACAATGGCATTCGCTAACTTCATCGATCGTGCCGCCACGGCGGCATCTCAGGTCCTGGCCGATTTTCATCTGGGAGACTTCAAAGCAGCTCTTGAAAAGCAGGTCGTGGCAGTCGCCTTCGACCATCAGGCCGCTTCCTGCGCCGAAGGCCAGGCGACACTAGATCTTGCGGTGAGATTGCTCGCTAGGCTCTACCCGGTTCTGGCGATACTCCCGCTGGACAGCGCGGCGAGCTCTCAAGCCCAAGCGCTGGAGCGCTTGGCAAAGTCGATCAATCCAAAAGTCGGCATCCGGCGTTCCGGCAAGTCTGCCACCGTCTGCGTCGTTGCAGGGGTAACGCGCCCATCACTCCGGTGCCCGATCTTTTTCGTGGGATCGGACGGTTGGGCGGCAAAGCTGTCGCGTACGGACCCGGTGGGCTCTGGCCCAAGTCTGCTGCCTTTTGGAGCTGGCGCCGCCAGTTGCTTCGGCGCCGCCAACGTCTTTCGAACTATCTTCGCCGCCCAGTTGACCGGCGCCGAGTTGGACGAAACCATCGACCTCTCGCTATGCAGCTACGACAAGACCAAAGCCGGGGAGGCTGGCCCGATCGACTTCCCAGTCGACCTTGGCGAAACCCACCTCGTTGGGCTCGGTGCGATAGGCCATGGCTCGCTTTGGGCGCTAGCGAGACAACCCGATCTCAAGGGTCGTCTGCATGTAATCGATCACGAAGCGATCGAACTCTCAAACCTGCAGCGCTACGCATTGGCCGGCCAGGCGGAGATTGGTATGTCCAAGGCGGTTCTTGCAGCCACCGCCCTTAGATCGACTGGCCTTGAGGTCGAGGCGCACCCTCTGACGTGGGCAGAATATGTTGCGCGCCGGGGCAATTGGGTCTTAGACCAAGTGGGTGTGGCGCTTGACACCGCCGCCGACCGTCTGGCTGTCCAAGGTGCACTGCCGCGATGGATCGCAAACGCTTGGATGCAGGAGCACGATCTCGGTATCTCCCGGCATGGTTTCGATGACGGCCAGGCTTGCCTTTGTTGCATGTACCTGCCATCCGGAAAATCCAAGGACGAGCACCAGCTGATTGCCGAGGAACTCGGAATACCGGAAGCACACGAGCAGGTGAAAACGCTCCTGCAGACAAATGCCGGAGTTCCCAACGACTTTGTAGTTCGCGTGGCTACAGCGATGGCTGTGCCGTTTGAACCGCTAGCCCCGTTTGTCGGCCAGCCCCTGCGCTCCTTTTATCAGCAGGCTATCTGCGGCGGTCTGGTGTTCCAGCTTAGCGAAGGAAGTCGCCGCGTTCGAACTGTGGTTCCGATGGCCTTTCAGTCGGTGCTTGCCGGGATTATGCTTGCCGCGGATTTGGTCAAGCATAGTGCGGGGTTTCCCATGAGCCCGACGACGAGCACTCGGGTGAATCTTCTGCGCCCCCTTGGCTCTCACTTGCACGATCCGAAGGCCAAGGACTCCAGCGGCCGCTGCATCTGTAGCGACGACGATTTCATTGCCGCTTACAGGCGCAAATACGGAGCGCGTTGATCAGGTAAGCGATGTCTCGGCCGCCTAAGCAGACGCGCACCTCTCCGTAGACGCAGGGGGCGCGGCTTGTGGGCGTGACCATGGGCGCCATTATGACACGCTTGGCCCGCTCCTTTGCCGGCCTATCGTCCTCCGCGCATGATCCCGTGCCGACGTGATGATCCAGCACCAGCCGCCATGGCACCAGAGGCTGGTCAAACCTCCGTTGTTGGCCGGTTTGGACAGTGCTGCATCAGGTCTCGACCGACGTCTCGACAGTCAGGGCTGCTTCGACGGGTGTGAAGATGTCAACATCGACCCCAGGCGCCCGAATCGTCACAATCAGGGCGTACCGAGCCAGAGCGTCGACGCGTTCCAGGTAAGGCTTCTCCTTCCACCAGCCCCCGACCGGGAACACGCCGATCGCGTCACGCTCGGCGAGATCGGCGGCGCTGCCCGACCAGAAATCGGCGTGCAACGAGCCGCGATCGCGGAAGGTGCCGAGCAGCCACTCTTCTCCGCCTCCAGCAGGCGCCCCTTCCTCCTCGTCCCGAGCGGCCTGATTGATGCGGGCTCGGAATTCGTCGACTGTCTCGGTCGCTGACTTTACTCTGAACCGAAGACCATGGGACGCGTAACGATGCCGGCGGGTCCATCCGCGTTCACCGGGGTTGGGTTCGATGAAATAGGACAGCGTGACGCGGAGCTCGACCTGGGCAGCGCCGAGCGCCGCGAGCTGCTCCTTCGGCCAAGGCAGGCGATGCAGCTTCATGTCACGCGTTTTGGCAGCCGCGCCGCCCTCGCGCTGGAAAGGCTGAAGCTCATCTTCAACGATAAGCGTGAGGTCGTTCACCGTTGACAGAAGCGCGCGCCCAAGATCTGGCACGCCGTAACCATAGCGCCGCACGAGCGCCTGGATCTCGCCCTTCGCTCCGTTGCACGCATCGATGCGTGCGCGCATCGCCGGAGTCCATTCGGCCGAGTGGACGATCAGGGCGCGAACCGATTCAGGCCACAGCTCGGGGCGCGCTGATAGAATTAGTCCCGCCATCCGTGCGGCATGGGCCGTTGCCGCGCTCGTATCTCCGAGGGTGGTGAAGTGGCGCAGTTCGGGTCGACAGAAAGTGGTCAATATCTGCAGATCGTCGATCGGCTCGCCGGGCAACACACCGTCATGGGCGAGATTGCCGCCTTCGAAGACGACCTCGGGCTTCACCGGCCACTGCCTGTCCCAAACGACCGAAGTGCGACTGCGCGGCGAGAGCTCGCCGACCGGCGCGATCGGAGCGTAGCCCGAAAAGTCGGTGTCAATGATATCGACCTTTTCTGTGAAAGCGCCGACCGTCAGCGCATTCCAGGCCTGAGAAGGATCATCGACTGCTTCCAGATCGTTGCGCGTCAAATGCTCGGCCGGCATGAGGTCATCGCCGATGTTGCCGGCAGAGAGAACGATCAAGCGTCGCTGTTCCTCTTCGAAACAGAGTTGGTCGATAGCGGCAGACCACGATGTGGGCCTTCCACGCGCCGGACTGGCGCTTGTCACAGCCATTGCGATCGCGCGGCGGCGCTCCGGCGCCTGCACCTCGGCGCGGGCGATCGCTTCCGCGGTGATCGCGCCATAGAGTTCTGGATCGTTTGCCTCGTCTTCTGGCGGAAGGATACGAACACTCTCCAGCCGAAAGGGCAATGGAACTGGATCGCCTCCGACCAGGAGCGGGACCAGATCACCGTACAGGCCGACACCTGCCATTCGCGTCCCGTGGCCGCTCCACGCAGGTGTGTCGTCGCTGCCCCATGCCGGTTTGACGGTGTGCCAGTCTTAAACGGCAAGTGCGGGTTCGATCAACGGGTGGGTGCGACGCACGCCGCTGTCGAGAATGCAGACCGCAATATCGGATTGAGGCGGTCTGACGCGCCCGAGAAGCTCGTCGCTCCAGTCCCTTTGCTCCGCGCCGCCAAGGCCCAGGAAGAAGGACGGCGTATCCTTCGCGCGCCGCAGCTCGGCGACGACATCGCTGTGCGCAATCATGCGGTCGAGCATTGCCGTGCTGGCGAGGGCCAGCATGACCACCCGCTCCGGAAACCTAACCGCATGCGTGCGCAAAGTGATGTTCAGGGCTTCGGCAATGTGCTCGAAGTTCTCGCGGCGACCGTCGCGCAGCCAGACTTCCCACCACACCTGCTCGTCAGCGGCCTGGGGGAAGAGGTCGTCGTGGTCGGTAAACAACGATCGTGCAGTCGCCAGCCTGACTGTCTCCATGCGGGAGACGAGCGGCTCGTTGCGCGGTCTGCCGCGGTCAGTATCAACGTCTCGATACGCCTCGACTTTCCGCAAATAATAGGCTTGCGCGCTTTGCGGCAGGAACACCGACGCTGTGATGGGAGCACCGGGTTGAGTTGGCTCATGGACGGCGACCAGCTCCATGTGCTGGCGACGATCGGCCAACTGGTCGAGGGCCGCCCGTCCGGACATGGGCAGATCGATCGCGAGGTAAAAGCCAGGCGTGCCGACCGACAGCTGGGGGTCACGCGCCGCAATCTGCTGGCGTGCACTTTCGACCGCTTGTTCGATGGATTGCGTCAAGGCCGCAGCATGCGACGCCCGATCACGCGCCGGCAGCGGCGGTGCATGTATAAGTTGGTTGGGCCGCCGATAGGCTTCCCGAATGCCGTTGTTGCGAAGGTGGATATGGGCGCGGTCGCGCGGAAAATCGTCTGCCATTATGATCTGTGCTGTCGCTACTCAAACAGCGACGCCTGCCGGCGTTCCTTCAGAGCGTCGATGAGCGCTTCCGAGGTGATCCGCTTCCCCCCCCGCAATATGATGGTTTTTGCAGCGTCGTCGGCCGCGCGCGTGATCTCGGCCTGCGACAGTCTCTCTGCCTGAGAGATCGCCTCGTTCCAGGCAAGCCCTCTGGTGTCGAAGCGGTCGAGTCGAGCCCGAAGCAGCGCCTCTATAATCGGCCGATCGGGCACGGCGTATTCGATGACATCGTCGAAACGGCGGAACAAAGCTCTGTCGAGCAGCTCGGGATGATTTGTTGCCGCAATAATCAGGCTGTGGCTGTCGTCTTGCTCGAGAAACTGCAGAAACGAATTCAGCACGCGCCGAATCTCGCCAACATCCTGGCGTTCGCCTCGACGCGCGCCGATGGCATCGAATTCGTCAAAGAAGTAGACGCCCCGCGTCGCCTGCATTGCATCAAAAACAAGCCGCAGCTTTCCGGCAGTCTCTCCCATGAACTTGGTGATCAAACCATCGAGGACGATCGTGAAAAGGGGCAGATGAAGCTCCCCGGCCAATGCCGATGCGGTCATCGTCTTGCCTGATCCTGGCGGGCCGACCAGAAGCAGTTTGCGACGGGGAACAAGCCCGTGCTCGCGCAAGCTTGCTTGTTGGCGCTGCTCTCCCAGCACGCGGTGCAGGCGCGAGCGCAGACTGTCCGGCAAAATCATGTCGGTCAGTCGCAGGTCCGGATAGCGCACATGCAGGAGCCCTGCGAGCTCGCCCTTTGGCTGAAAAAGGGGAACCGGCCGACTGCTCTTGACAATCCGGGCGTCCCTGCTCTTGGCTGCGTCGACCAGATCCTTGAGCTCCTGAGCAAGCTTACCATGGCCTTGACGTGCCTCATGCGCAGCAAGCTGCATCGCGATAGAGAGGAAACGATCCTCGTCGCCGGCAATGTGGCTTTTAAGCAGCGTCACGATATGGCGGGCCGTGGTCATGGCTCTCTTCTGGGGTATCCGTTTACTTGGCGAAGCGCATGCAACCTAAACGCTTTCAACGGCGATTTGTATCGCGCAATGGTGTTTTTTCTCTTGTCGATGTTCGCCCGTGGCAACTTCAGCGGTGAACTGTTGCGCCGCGGTCATAGGCCAGCCGGAATAACGCCGGCCAGCAGACAACAGTCCGCATCTTCGAGCGCTCGAAGTCTGGCCACTCACGCAGCGTGTCGGGTCCGAACGCTCCAAAGCCGCCCCGCCTGGCAGGTCCATGCGACCGATTGCGGGCGTGCGGCCATAAGGTCTACGCGGGCTCGCATGGCTGCCCGCGCCGCTGGCTAAAAAGCTGTACACCATCTCACGAAACACCAGGTCCGCTCCTTTGCCGGCCGACGGTCCATGAAATCCCCTCCCCACTTACGACACCGGAGACCTCCTTGCCCACATGGCGCTCAAGCACCGGCCGCCATGGCACCAGCGTGAACTCGCGCGACTTTTCAACGACGGCATATTTTCCGCTGGCAAGCTCGACGGAGCGGCGGAGCGTACCCTCTACTCGTCCTCCGGATCGCGCTTCGGCATAGGGCAGGCCAAGTTCCTCCGACAGTTGGCCAGCAACACGGTTCAGTTCTCGCTGGCGCAGGATCGAAAGCATGTTGGCTCGATAGACGATCCCATCCTGTTCTTTATGCGCGAGGCCTTGCGCGATCAGCCACTGCCGCCGGCGAGCTTGCGCCTCTCTCACGTCGCGGCCGAAGCCGGATCCGTGCAAAGGCTCGGGTCTATCGGCAACCAGCTCCCGGTCGAGCCAGGTGGCGCCGTTGAAGCTGACCTGTCGCTCCAGCGCCATTGAGGAGAGCTTGTCGGCAACGACAGGCTCGGCCCTGGCCCGCTGGCCCTCATAATTCGCGACGCGATCGAGATGGTCCGGCGCGATGAGCCAGGTGCCGTTCGGCTCTCGCTCGACGCCGCCGGTCGCGCGGCGGATCGCCTCCAGCCGCCGCACATGCGTTCGCGCAAAGCTCTCGGTGGCGGATGGGTCATGCTTCAGGTGCATATCGACGTCGTAACGGCCGCCATGCGCGGCGGCGATTTCGGCGATGGTACGATCGACCTGCCTCGGCTCGGTGTTCCTTGGCGCGACACGCACGATGCAGCCATTAGGCATCGTTTCCATCGCCTCGCCTCTACCGATGTTGATCCAATGGCTCTTACCGTCGACGGCGTCGACGATCATGTAATGGCGGTCATTGATCTCGTCGGCCAGTCCACGCGCGACAACGCGACCGACGAGAGACTGGACGGGCTCGCCGGATCGATCGTGGATCACCCAGTCGGCGGCCCTGCGGGCAAGCCCCTTGCCGGTCAGTTCGCGGTGCATGGTCTTGATGATGTCGCCGCGTTCGCCGGTGCGGCGCAGCGTGGCTTCGAGCTCATCGTCGAGGCGCCAGGAGCCAGCGCCGACCTCCGCGGCCAGACCCATCCGCTCGAGCTTGCGCAGCCGTCCCTGGTGCAGCGTCTGGCGAATGGCGTCGGGACCGCCCGGCGAGACCAGGCCGTCATCATCACGCATGCTGAGCAGCCGACGGTCGATGCTGGTGAAGCGTTCCTGCTCCATTTCCCGGCGCAGGCGAAGCTCAATCTCGCGGTCGGTTCGCGGACCGAGATCGAGGCTGACCAGCTCGGCCGCCCGCTCGCGGATGCCAGATGAGATATATTCGCGCGCGATGACCAGGTTCTCGCCACGGTCGTCCCTGCCACGGACGATGATGTGGCTGTGCGGGTGGCCGGTGTTGAAATGATCGACCGCGACCCAGTCGAGCTTCGTGCCGAGGTCTTCCTGCATCTGCGCCATGAGCCGCCGCGTCAGCGCCTTGAGGTCGTCGTACTCGATGCCGTCTTCGGCAGCGACGATGAAGCGGAACTGATGGCGGTCGCCGTCCGCGCGATCGATGAACGCCTTGCCGTCGACGCGGCCGCTGTCGGCGCCGTAGAGCTCGCCAGGTTCACCTTCGCGGGTGACCCCGTCGCGCTGAAGATAGCGTAGATGGGCACGCGCCCCGTCCGCGCCCTTGCCGGCGAGCTTGACGACCCGCGCCTTGACGATCACCCGGCGCTGGCGGAAGGCGGCATACCGGTCGCGCGATTTCAGCAGTGCGGCGGCCGCCCCGCCGCGCCCTGTCCGGCTTCCTGTGAAGCGACCACCGCGTTGCGGCCGGCCGCCAGCCCGGTTGATCGCCGCACGAACCTGGCCGGCATAGCGTTTGCCGGCCTTCGAGCCGCGCGACCCGATTTTGCCGAGCTTCGGCCTGAACTCGTCATCCTTAATGCGAGCCTCCCAGACATATCAAGCAAAATCAGACACTTACACGTCAAACCCTCTTGGCACCGGCGGCAGCCTCCCGGAAAAACGATGTGCAGACAAAGATTTAACCGCCTCCTGGAGGCGGTACCTTTATCTTGCCTTCCGCGCCCAGCCCCGCCAGACGCGCCCCCGTCCGCCATGGCTAACGCACCGGCTCCTTCGGCTGCGCGCCGTCCTTGCCGAGCGGCACGAAGAGATCGCCGTTTCGCACGCCTGAGTGAACACCGTCATGAATGAAGAACAGCGACCGTCCGAGAGGAGCGATTTGCGCCTTTGGAGCGACAGATTGGCTTTCGAACGCCTCGATGTCGGCCGCCGAAACTCCGGCCGCCTTGAGTTGGTCGAGGTACTCGACGGTCTCTTCTGGCAGCGGTTTGCCACGCTTCAAATGCTCGTCGTAGCGCTCGGGACCGGCATTGTAGGCGCCAAACAGGCCAGGAAATCCGAAGCGGTCATACATGGCACTGAGATAGGCCGTGCCGGCCAGGATATTGTCGCGCGGATCGTGGGGGTTAGGCCCAAGGCCGTGTTCGACCCGCATCTCTTCATAGGTGCCGGGCATCACCTGCATGAGGCCCATGGCGCCAGCGGGGGAGGTGATGGGGCGGCCGCCGCGCATTGTCTTGCCGCCGCTTTCGGCAGCCATGACGGCATAGATCCAGGCTTGGGGAATATGGAAGCGCCGGCTTGCTTCCGATACCAACGTCTGCCACTTTCGCAGCTGCGGACTTTGGGAGATGGCGACCGGCTCAGCGCCGGTCGAGGCGGAACAGGCGCATGGCGCAATGGCGATCATGCCCAACAAGAGGAGGGTCACTCGGTCCATAGTGGTACGAGCCTCCCGATGACATTTTGAGTGGGAACAGGCCCGAAATAGCGGCTGTCGAAGGAGCGGTTTTTGTCGCTGCCGAGCAGGAAAACCTCGTTATCCCCGAGCGCTCGGCAGCCGTTCCACCATGGCAAAGGTCGGCCTTCGGCGTCGATTTTGAGCCGGCGCGCGACGATGTCGCCGCCGATGATGATGGCGTCATTGAAGGCGCAGACATTATCGTCCGGCAGCGCTGCAAGACGTTTTGCCAGCGGCACATTGCGAGGCAGATAGCTGCGCTCGGCGGCGAGATACGCCGCGTATTCAGGCGGGCGCACGAGCACGAGATCGCCACGCGCCAGCGCTCCCGCAGCGATGCGGTAAAGGCCGATCGGCGCGCTGGCCGAGGCGTTCCAGACCAGCCAAGGGGCGGGCTTTCCCAGCGC
>NZ_RZOS01000289.1:0-7418 GCF_004022605.1 Mesorhizobium sp. M4B.F.Ca.ET.089.01.1.1 | reverse complement strand
TCCTCGGTGAAGCCGCCAATGGCGCGGCTGGCGATCTCTGCGGCGCCGCGCGAGCCGGTCTGCGCCGCGGGCAGCGCCAGCATGATCGCCTTCTCGCCATCCGGCATCGTCACCGCGCTGGCCAGGAAGCCGACGGCGCGACTGCTCAAGCCCGTCGCCAGCCGGAGCGTGATGGCCCGGTCGCTGCCGATCTGCGGAAAACCGCTGGTCGCCATGATCTGTCGCCTGGCGATCAGCGGCAGCCGCGCCGAGGCGCCGATGATGCCTTCGATGTCGCTATGGCCGAACACGGCGGCGCCAGGTCCGTTGGCCCAGATCACCTGTTCGAGGTCGGCCGACAATATGGCGATCGCGTCGCCGGCGGCGAAGCGCTGGCGGACCGCATCGAGCACGGCAACGTCGAGGAAGGAGTAATTTTCAGGCGGCATGCGCTTGGCGAATCCCTCCAGCGGGCAATTTCAGTTAACGCTTTGTTAATAAAAGCGGACGCGGCGAAGGTCCACAAGCCAAGGGGTGCAGCGGTCGAAATCTCTGGGCGCTTGGTTAACGGCGGGGAAGATTTTTATGGTGCACTGCAACAAAGATGTTGCATCGCACAAAAAAACCTCTATATTGCCATTATACATGAACGAGACGGCTTTCTGTCAAAGCCGCTACCCGCGAAAAGGATGGAAAATGTCCAAGACCAAAACTTCAGAGGCGATCGAAAACATCGAATTCCCGAGCTTTGACGCTTCCAAGGCCACCGACCAGATCCGCGCTTTCGCCGAGAAGGGCGTCGAGCAGTCGAAGGAAGCCTACACCAAGCTGAAGACCGGCGCCGAGGAGACCCAGAAGGTTCTGGAGTCGACCTTCGAGACCGCCAAGACCGTTTCCGGCGACCTGTCGCTCAAGACCATTGCCGCGCTGCGCGCCAATGCCGACGCTGGCTTCTCGCATCTCGAAGCCCTGATCGGCGCCAAGTCGCTGTCGGAAGTCGTCGAGCTGCAGACCTCCTTCCTGCGCAAGCGTGCCGAGCTGGCCGTCGAGCAGGCCAAGGAATTCCAGGCCGTCGCGTCCAAGGCTGCCGAGGACGTCGCCAAGCCGATCAAGACCGCTTTCGAGAAGGCCCTGAAGGACATCAAGGCCGCCTAGTAAAGACGCACGACTCATCGATGCATCAAAACGTCGCATTTCGTCAGACAAATAGATGTGCGATAGAGTTGTCCAAGTGAATACCCGGTGGGCGGAACCTCCTCCCTCTGCTCTCCGGGGTGACCAGCCAGCACCTCCTCCCGCTGGCTCGTAACAGGAAAAGGCCGGCACCTCCTCCCGCCGGCCTTTTCTTTTGCCTGGCGAAACCCAGCGTCGGTTTGAAGAACCGGCCTTTGCCTCATCAAAGGCCTTGAATTAGACTCCGATAGCCCGTATTGGACGCATCGCCGAACGACAGAGCGGATCCGGGGAGCAGAGCTTCACCTCCATCCCGCTCAGGCAGACGTGCCGTTGTAGCTCAGCTGGTTAGAGCGCCGGATTGTGGATCCGGAGGTCGCTGGTTCGATCCCAGCCAACGGTACCATCGGCTTAAGTATCTGTTATTGCTGATAATTTCATAGGCCAAGCGAACCTGGCCACGCCCGCTTATGGCATTCGATGGAAGAATCCTTCCGGCCCTCCTGAGCCTCCGCTCTCCTTCTACCGAAGACACGTTTCACACCTGGTGCAGAACCTTTCTGGCGAAAGGCCGCTCAGAAACCCATGCGGAGAGCGGCGGCGAAGACGCGCCAGGGGGATGGCTTGCGCTTCGCCTGAACCGTCCAGACTGGACTGCCCGCTCTGCCTTCTCCCATTCGGTCAGTGACTGTTCGGCCCAAGCCGGCATCTGTCGAACCATCTGCGCGCCGACCTGTCGAAGGCCCGGCATCTGCGCGAAATTCTCCTCGGAACCAATTGTCTTATTCCACGTTTTTAGCCTTGCGGTGGATTGTACGTCGCCGCAAGGGGTGGGGATTTCATCGGCATAAGTTCCTTCACAAAACCGCTGGGCTGGGAGTGGCACTGTGAGCGTGCAGGCATCAAGAGCGCAACTCGACCGTCGTCAAATTCTCAATTCGTTAAAAGCCTTCAGGCGAGGCGACTTTTCCGTCCGGATCGACAACGTCTATGAAGGTATCGATTCCGATATCGCCGATGCCTTCAACCAGATCGTTGAACTGAACGATCAGGTCACGAAGGAATTTGAGCGACTGAGCAGGGTCGTCGGCAAGGACGGAAGGATCGGCGAGCGGGGCCACGTCCGCAATGCCACCGGTAGCTGGGAATCGAGTGTCAGGTCGGTCAACGACCTCATCGAAGACATGGTCCAACCGACCGCGGAAGTGGCTCGCGTCATTGGCGCGGTCGCAAAAGGCGATCTGTCCCAAACGATGATGGTCGAAATCGACGGCCGACCGTTGCGCGGCGAGTTCCTGCGCATAGGCAAGATCGTGAACACAATGGTGGGACAGCTGGCTTCCTTTGCCTCCGAGGTGACCCGCGTCGCGCGAGAGGTTGGCACGGAGGGAAAGCTTGGCGGACAGGCGCGGGTGAAGGGCGTTGCCGGCACATGGAAGGATCTGACCGACAACGTCAACGCCATGGCCACCAACCTCACGGGTCAGGTGCGCAACATCGCCGAAGTGACCACCGCGGTCGCGTCAGGCGACTTGTCGAAGAAGATCACCGTCGACGTGAAGGGCGAGATCCTCGAGCTCAAGAACACCATCAACACGATGGTCGATCAGCTTAATTCCTTCGCATCGGAAGTGACGCGCGTGGCGCGCGAGGTCGGCACCGAAGGCAAGCTCGGAGGCCAGGCCCGTGTCGAAGGCGTCGGCGGCACCTGGAAGGACCTGACTGACAACGTCAACTCCATGGCGGAAAACCTGACCGGCCAGGTCCGCAACATCGCCGAAGTGACCACGGCAGTGGCTCTGGGGGATCTCTCGAAGAAGATCACCGTCGACGTGAAGGGCGAAATCCTCGAGCTCAAGAACACCATCAACACGATGGTCGATCAGTTGAACTCCTTCGCTTCGGAGGTCACGCGTGTCGCGCGCGAAGTCGGCACTGAGGGCAAGCTCGGCGGCCAGGCCCAAGTACGCGGCGTAGCCGGCACGTGGAAAGATCTGACCGACAATGTCAACTCGATGGCCGAGAACTTGACCGGTCAGGTGCGCAATATCGCGGAAGTCACGACTGCGGTTGCCTCTGGCGATCTGTCGAAAAAGATCACTGTCGCCGTGCAGGGCGAGATTCTCGAACTCAAGGACACCATCAACACGATGGTCGACCAGCTGAATTCGTTCGCCTCGGAAGTGACGCGCGTGGCGCGCGAGGTCGGCACGGAAGGCAAGCTCGGCGGCCAGGCCGAGGTGAAAGGCGTCGCCGGCACCTGGAAGGACCTGACTGACAACGTCAACCTGATGGCGGCCAACCTGACGGGCCAGGTTCGAAACATCGCAGAGGTGACCACGGCCGTTGCCCGGGGCGACCTTTCCAAAAAGATCACCGTCGACGTCAAGGGCGAAATCCTCGAGCTCAAGGACACCGTCAACACGATGGTCGACCAGCTGAATTCCTTTGCCTCCGAGGTGACACGTGTGGCTCGCGAGGTCGGATCGGAAGGCAAGCTCGGCGGCCAGGCCCACGTGGAAGGCGTCGGCGGCACGTGGAAAGACCTGACAGACAACGTCAACGCCATGGCCGGAAATCTGACCGTGCAATTGCGCGACGTTTCCAAGGTGGCAACCGCGATCGCCACCGGCGACCTGACGCAGAAGATCACCGTCGATGCATTGGGAGAAATCCTGCAGATCAAGGACGTGATCAACACGATGGTTGATCAGCTGAACTCGTTCGCCTCGGAAGTGACGCGCGTGGCGCGCGAGGTCGGTTCGGACGGCAAGCTCGGCGGCCAAGCGCAGGTTCGAGGCGTGGCCGGCACCTGGAAAGACTTGACCGACAATGTGAACGCCATGGCTGCCAATCTGACCGGCCAGGTGCGCAACATCGCGGATGTGACGACGGCCGTGGCGCTGGGCGACCTTTCCAAGAAGATCACCGTCGACGTGAAGGGCGAAATCCTCGAACTCAAGTCGACCATCAACACCATGGTCGACCAGCTGAATTCCTTCGCAGGCGAGGTGACGCGCGTGGCGCGCGAAGTCGGCACCGAAGGAAAGCTCGGCGGTCAGGCTCAGGTGCGAGGGGTCGCCGGAACCTGGAAGGATCTCACCGACAATGTGAACTCGATGGCCGAGAACCTTACCGGCCAGGTGCGCAACATCGCCGAGGTGACGACGGCGGTCGCGCGAGGCGACCTCTCCAAGAAGATCACCGTCGACGTTAAGGGCGAAATCCTCGAGCTCAAGTCGACCATCAACACCATGGTCGACCAATTGAACTCTTTCGCAGGCGAGGTGACGCGTGTCGCGCGCGAGGTCGGCACGGAAGGCAAGCTCGGCGGCCAGGCCGAGGTCCGAGGCGTAGCAGGCACCTGGAAGGATCTGACCGACAACGTCAACCTGATGGCGACCAATCTGACAAACCAGGTGCGTGGCATCGCCGACGTCGTGACGGCAGTGGCTCAGGGCAATCTCAAGCGCAAGCTGACGGTCGATGCGAAGGGCGAAATCGCCTCCCTCGCGGACACCATCAACGGCATGATCGAGACCCTCGCCACCTTTGCCGACCAGGTGACCAACGTCGCGCGCGAAGTGGGCATCGAGGGCAAGCTCGGAGGGCAGGCGCGGGTGCCTGGTGCAGCCGGTCTCTGGCGCGACCTGACGGACAACGTCAATCAGCTGGCCGCCAATCTGACCACCCAGGTGCGCGCCATCGCAGAAGTCTCGACCGCCGTGACAAAGGGCGATCTGACCCGCTCGATCAGTGTCGAGGCCTCGGGCGAAGTCGCGGCGCTCAAGGACAACATCAATGAGATGATCCGCAACCTCAAGGATCAGACGCTGAAGAACGCAGAGCAGGACTGGCTGAAGACCAATCTGGCTCGCTTCTCCCGGATGCTCCAGGGCGAGCGCGACCTCGCCACGGTTTCGCGATTGATCATGTCCGAACTCGCCCCGCTGGTGAACGCTCAATACGGCGTGTTCTATGTGACCAACCGCGACGAAGATGAGTCCTATCTGGAGCTGGCGGCGTCGTATGGCGCCGAGAGCAAGGCAGCCATCAAGCAACGGCTCGATCTTCGGGAAGGGCTCGTCGGCCAAAGTGCCGCAGACAAGCGCGCCATCATGCTCGACAACGTCCCGCCGGACTTTCTGCGGGTCACCTCCGGACTGGGCAGCTCCTCGCCGGCCAACGTCATCATTCTGCCGGCTCTGTTCGAAGACGAGGTCAAGGCCGTCATCGAACTCGCATCATTCGGCGAATTCCGCGACACGCACCAATCATTTCTCAATCAGCTGATGGAGTCCGTCGGCATCGTTCTCAACACCATAGCGGCGACGATGCGGACCGAGGGCCTGCTCAAGCAATCGCAGCTGCTGACGTCCGAATTGCAGGCCCGCCAGACCGAGCTGACCAAAAAGCAGGAGGAACTGCACGCCACGAACGAGGAGCTTCAGGAAAAGGCTCAGCTTCTGGAGAACGAGAAGAAACAGGTCGAAAACAAGAATCTCGAGATCGAGATGGCACGGCGGGCGCTTGAGGAGAAGGCTGAGCAGCTTGCGCTCACTTCAAAGTACAAGTCCGAGTTCCTTGCCAACATGAGCCATGAGCTCAGAACGCCGCTCAATTCGCTGCTGATCCTTTCCAACCTGCTCGCCACGAACCAGCAAGGCAACCTCAACGACAAGCAGGTGGAGTTTGCGCGCACCATAAATTCGGCCGGCACGGACCTTCTCAGTCTCATCAACGATATCCTCGATTTGTCGAAGATTGAGTCGGGTACGGTCTCGATCGACATCAATGACATGCCGGTCGCGCATCTGCGCCAGCATATGGAACGCACGTTCCGCCAGCTCGCCGCCGACAAGGGACTTGGCTTTGCCATAAAGGTCGACCCGGCTCTTCCCGAGACCGTGCGTACCGACGAAAAACGCCTGCAGCAGATCGTCCTCAACCTGCTGTCAAATGCCTTCAAGTTCACGTCCGGAGGTCAAGTCAGCCTGAATTTCCGGCTCGAGAAAACTGGACGCCGCAACGGCGCCAGAACGCCCGCCAGGGCCCTGGCCATCGCGGTGACCGACACCGGCATCGGCATTCCGGAAGACAAACAGAAACTGATTTTCGAGGCTTTCCAGCAGGCGGACGGTACGACCAGCCGCAAGTACGGAGGAACCGGTCTGGGGCTCTCGATCAGCCGTGAGATCGCCCGTCTGCTTGGCGGTGAACTCAGAGTTGAAAGCACTCCGGGCAAAGGTTCGACCTTCACGCTCGTCATTCCGATCGACGGTCCAAGGACTACGGCGGCGACGCAGCCGGAATTGCTTCCGGCCACCGAAGCGATTGCCACGACGGCAGCGCCCACCGGTCTGCCGTCGGCGGAGTTGATGGACGACCGCGACGCCATTTCGGCGGAAGACAGGGTGGTTTTGATCGTTGAGGATGATCCGACCTTCGGCGGCCTGCTGCTGGGCCTGGCACGATCGGCCGGGCTGAAAGGTGTCCTGTCGACTGCCGGGTCCGGAACCTTGGCCTTGGCCCGCAAGCTGGTTCCGGACGCGATCACGCTGGATCTCGGGCTGGCGGACATCGATGGATGGGTGCTCTTTGACCTGCTGCGCCATGATCCGAAGACCACCGGCATTCCTATCCATGTGATCTCTGGCGCGGACGACATCGAAGGCCTGGCCACCAAGGGCGCATCGAGCATTTCCACCAAGCCCGTGTCGTCCGAGGAACTGATGAAGGTGTTTCAGGATATTCATTCGAGAAAGCTTCGTGTCCAGCGCCGGGTGCTTGTCGCAGACGCCGATCCGGAGCGTCGCCTTTCGCTGGTCGAAACCATCCGGGATGGGGTCACCTCGGTCACTGCAATCGGTCGCGCGGCGACTGCAGATGACATTGACCTGGCCGCGTACGATGCCGTGGTTCTCGGTCTTGGAAGGTCTGCCAAGGACAACGCCCAGGCGCTCGATGAGCTTACCAACCAGCTTTCAGACGGGCTGCCGCCGCTTCTGTTCTTTGCCCCTCACTCCGACGCCATCGAACAGGTGCTGGCGCTCAATCCGGCCTGGATCGATGTCCCGCGGGCCGAGAATTTTGCTCAGTTGGCTCTCCACATATCGGCAACACTCCCAGGAGGATTGCGCGAGGACAATGGGGCAGGGCCCGGGCAAGCTGAGAACAGGTCAAACATCGCTGGCGCAAAAGTGCTGATCGTCGATGACGATATCCGAAACATCTACTCGCTGACGAGCGTTCTCGAGACCTACGAC
>NZ_RZOS01000288.1:0-7428 GCF_004022605.1 Mesorhizobium sp. M4B.F.Ca.ET.089.01.1.1 | reverse complement strand
GCCTTCGATCGTTCCGGTCCGCTCTTCCGGTGTGGCATCCGGCGCCGACTGGATCGGCCTGCGCACAACCGACGACAGCCTGCTCAAGGCCGTCTCGCGCGTGCCGCTGTTCGGCGGCTTCCTCGGCCTCGGCCTGCTGCTTCTGGCAATGGGCTCGATGTGGTACCGCGAAGGCCGGTAGCGCCTCCTTCCCTTCGCCCCGTTCACGGGGAGAAGGTGCCCGAAGGGCGGATGAGGGGCGGCGCCAACTGAAGTGATTGGCGATCGTCACGGATTATCCAGGGGAAACTCTTCTAGCGCCAGCGCCGCCCCTCATTGTCCTGCCGGACATTTCTCCCCGTATAGTGACGGGGAGAAAAAGGCTGTCGCGACCCTACTCCTCCGGTTCCGTGGTGAACAGCAGCGGATAACCCTTGGCCTTGCCGGCGTCCGTCGCCCGCGTCGCCTTGGTTTCCGCGATATCCTTGGTGAAGACGGCGACGACGCAGACGCCGCGCCGGTGCGCGGTGATCATCACCCGCTGCGCCTGGTCCTCGCTCAGCCTGAACTCGGCCTTCAGAACGGTCACCACGAATTCGCGCGGCGTGAAGTCGTCGTTGATCAGGATGACCTTGTAAAGTTTCGGCCGCTCGGTCTGCGGCTTCGTCCTGGTGCGTGGCTTGGTGACGGTTTCAGGCATCGGAACCCGGCGACGGCAAGGAAGGCTCACATTTTGTCATGCGCGACCGCGACCGTCCATTTCCGCCGACGGCGCGGCCGTTCACGAATCTATGTGGGATCTATCGTCTGCCGTTCAACGGCCGTGGCGGCCGGCGATGCGGTCGATGGGCGGCCCGTCCGCCCTGCGTTCCATCAAGGCCGTGAGCGCCCAGGCCGCGAAGGCGATCAGGGTCGTGGCCATCAGCACGATCAGCAGCCAGGTCTGCAGCGGGGTGATGTAGTCCCAGTTGGTTGAGATCCTGGGCGCGAACAGCGAAGGCTCGGTCCGTCCGCTGGCAGGGTCAGGCACGGGACTGGCGGTCAAAAGGATCAGCATCTTGGCCAGACCTGTGACGACCAGGCCGCCAAGCGCCATCGAACGCATAAGGGACGAAAACCGCTTCTTCATGCGGATTGTCCTACAGGATCGGCATTGCGACCGGGTTAAGGATCGCCGGCCGTGGGACCGGTTTCAGCGTGACCCGGTTGGCGCCTCAGTTCGGAGGTCGGCACCAGTCGAGCCAAGGCCGCCCCAGCCGATGTGCGGCTGAAGCGGCCTCGATTGCAAGAACAGGCTTGCGGATCAGGACTTCTTCGCCGGAGCCTTCTTGGCCTTCTTGACCGGGCACTTGTGCGTCTTGGTCACCTTGCAGACCTTCTTGGCGGCAACCTTCTTCGGAGCAGCCTTGGCCGGCGCGGCGGTCGCCGGAGCGGTCGTCGTCGAAGCAGCCGGAGCAGCGGTCGTGGTCGCGGCCGCATTGCCGAGAGCCGGCATCGAGAAGGCGAGAGCAATGCCGAGGCCGAGGGCGGAGAGGAGGGACTTTTTCATGGCTTCATTTCCTTTTCTTGTGCGGGTCGGGGTTTGAGCGTCACTGAACCGGGTCGATCGGTGTCACTCCAAGCAGCTTCAAAGCGTTCGCGAGCATCCGGATTCCCTGTGCCTGCTTCTTGTTGGCGCAGAACCGGTTTCCCTTTCTCTGAAGTGCCTTCGCCGCGGTGACCTGCGTTGCCGCGGCATGGGTTTCGAGGGCTTCGTCAACCTGGCGGTTGAGATCGCTGCAGCGCTCGGCCCGGGTGGTCGGCGTCACCTTTGCGTTGGAGGCCGCGACCGCTGCCGTGACGAGCGAAATGCTGAGCAACGCACCCATCAAGCTGATCGTGAACCTCTGCATTGGTCTTGTCCGTTACTCCGGAGACTAGCGTCGCAGCCGATGACCTGACCGCCACGACACCAGTTATGCCCTTGAAATTTTTCAGGAGTTTTTCCCGACTGTAGAATTTTGTTTCTGGATTGTTTCTGGTGAATCCAGCCTCGCGAAGCATCGTCGCCACTGGCCAAGATATGGCCGGAATTCTATCGTGTGGGTGAGAACAGAACGACCACAGGCCACCAGAATGACAGGGTTCCCGTGAAATCCGACGCACACATACTGATCGTCGACGACGACAAGGGCATACGCGACCTGCTTCAGGAGTTCTTCCAGAAGCGCGGGCTGCGCACCACGGTTGCCGCCGACGGCACCGAGATGGAGGCGATCCTGCGCCGCGCGCAGGTCGACCTCATCGTGCTTGACGTGATGCTGCCGGGAAAGAGCGGGCTGGAGCTCTGCCGCGAGCTCCGCGCCAACTACACCACGCCGATCATCATGCTGACGGCCGTCACCGAGACCACCGACCGGGTCGTCGGCCTCGAGATGGGCGCCGACGACTACGTGCCCAAACCCTTCGACCCGCGCGAGCTGCTGGCCCGCATCCGCGCTGTGCTGAGACGCAACGGCGCCGCCGAGCCGCGCCGGCCGGCCGCCAAGCAGATCTACCATTTCGCCGGCTGGACGATGGACTGCTCGCGCCGCCGGCTGACGGCGCCCGGCGATGTCAGGGTCGAGCTGACCATGGCCGAATTCAACCTCCTGCAGACCTTCGTCAAAAGCGCCCAGCGTGTGCTGACCCGCGACCAGCTCATCGAGCTGTCCGGCGGCGACACCGGCTACAGTTTCGACCGCAGCGTCGACATCCTGGTCAGCCGGCTGCGGCGCAAGATGGAGGACGACCCCAAGACGCCGAAACTGATCCTCACCGTGCGCAGCGGCGGCTACCAGTTCCTGCCCGAGACGACCACCGAATGAGACGCTTCCTGCCGCAGACCCTGCCCGTCTGGGTGCTGCTCATCGTCATTGCCGGCCTGCTGATCAGCCAGGTCGCGACGCTCTACATCGTCTCGCGCGACCGCGCCGCCGCCAACGACGTGGTCGATCTCTACCGGCTGAACGACCGCGCCTTCTCGCTGGTGCAGCTGATGCATGATGCGACGCCGGAGGAGCGCAAGGCGACGGCGTCAGGCCTGTTCAACGCCACCTATGCGCTGACCGTTTCCGATACGCCCGCCGTCTCCTCCTCGATTGCCGGCGACGACGAGCTTGCCGAACTGGAGGACATTCTCGTTGGCCGCCTGTCGAAATTCGGCATCACCGACGCGCGCGTGCGGCGCGATCCGGCAACGCAGGAGGCCGATGCTCCCGGCGGCGTCATTCCCAACAAGGATGTCGGCCAGGTCGAGCGCGACCTCCTGGTGCTGGCGGCGGATTTCGCCCAGAGCGACAAGCTGACGGCCTCGCTGCGCTTTGCCGATGGCCAATGGCTGAACTTCACCGAGCCGATCACCCCGGTGGGGCCGATCCTGAGTTTCGACAGCCTGCCACTTTATTCGCTGATCGCCGGGCTGGTGGTGGTGATGTCGATCTGGTCGTTGCGCAGGCTGACCGCGCCCTACCGGATGATGGAAACCGCCGTGAACCGGATCGGCAACGACCTGAAGTTCCCGCCGATCGCCGAGACCGGCAGCCGCGAGATCCGCGCCGCCGCCAAGGCGGTCAATGCCATGCAGGTCAGGCTGCGCGCCTATGTCGAGGACCGAGAGCACCTTGCGGCGGCCCTTGCCCACGATCTGCGCACGCCGCTGACCAGGATGCGGCTGCGCCTGGAGTTGCTGCGCAAATCGCCGGCGCGCGAAGCGCTCGCCCATGACCTCGCCGACATCGAGAGCATCGCCAGCTCCGTCATCGACTTCGCCAAGTTCGAGGTGACCGAGGAAAAGGCCGAACGCATCGATTTCTGGTCGCTGGTGGAATCGATCGCCGACGGTTTCGAGGAGGTTTCGTTCGACCATGACGGCACCCGGCCGCGCGGCCTGATCTGCATCGCCCGGCCGGTGGCGCTGAAACGCTGCGTCACCAACCTTGTCCAAAACGCCGTGACCTATGGCAAGAAGGCGCATCTCAGCCTGGAGCGATCAGAACACACGGTCACGCTGGCCATCCGCGACGAAGGTCCGGGCATCCCCCAGGCCCAGCTCGACGCGGTGTTCGGCTCGTTCGTCCGCATCGAGCAGTCGCGCAACCGCCAGACCGGCGGCCTTGGCCTTGGCCTGACCATTGCCCGCAACGTCGCGCGCGCCGCCGGCGGCGAAATCAGCCTCTCCAACAACCCCGGCGGCGGCCTGCTGACGGAACTGCGCCTGCCGCTGGCAGCTTGAGTCAGGAGGCGGCGGGCCGCTTGCCATGAGGACTGGATCAGCCATGCCATCCTTGGGATAGTGCGGCCCGCTCCGGCTTGAGGAAAATCGCACCCATGTTCTACGCCATCCTGGCCTACCACGTCGAACAAACCGTCCAGTCCTGGACGCCCGAGGAGGATGCCGCGCTGATGGTCGACCTGCTCGAGATCAACGACAGGCTGACCCGCGCAGGCAAGCTTGGGCCGGCGGCGAGGCTGGGCGAGACGGCGAAAGCCGTCACGCTGCGCGGCCCGGGCGACGGCATGGTGATCGACGGACCCTTTGCCGAGACCAAGGAACAGTTGCTGGGCCTCTATGTTCTCGACTGCGCCGACCAGGACGAGGCGATTGCCACGGCGCGCGACCTCAAGCGCGTCAATCCGAGCGCGGTCTACGAAATCCGGCCGATCATGCTTTATCTGCCCGGCGCGCCGCTGGTTACCGGCCAAGGCTAGCCCTGCATCGCGGGCTCCGGCAGCGCCACCCGCGCTAGGAATTGGGCGAGCAGCGCGGCGCATTTTTGCGCATGGGTCGCAATGAGGAAGTGGCCGGCGCCGTCGACGACCGCGCGACGCGCATTCGGCAAAGCCCGTGCCAGCACGTCGGTCATGGCCACCATCGCCGGATTGGCGAGTTCGCCCCTGACGAGGAGAACCGGAATGTCCAGGCGGCGGTAATCCTCGACCGCGGCGTCGAACCCGAAGTCCGTCAGCCAGTCGATCGCATTGGTCGCCGCAGTCTTGCGGCAATAGTCGCGGACGGCCTCGGGCATCGCCGCAAATGTTCCCGGACGGCCCCAGAAGTCGATGATCATGGCCGCCGCATCGGCTTCGCCGGCATCGACGGCGGCGCTAAATTCGCGGCTGAGTTCCAGAACTTCTTGATGGATATTCCGCCTCGGCGGCCGAGCAAGCAGGGCCAGCGGATTTGCCTCGAACAGCGACAGGCTCGCCACCTCGACGGAGTTTGCCAGGGCAGCGGCAAGGGCGACCGTACCGCCGAAGGAATGCCCGACCAGATGCACGGGTTCGCCGGCGCGGCGTGCCGCATGCTCGATGATGCGAAGCTCGTGCCGCATGCCGAAATCATCGCGCCTGCGGGTCTCCGCCGTCGCCCCGTAGCCGCAGAGGCTGGTGCCGATCATGCGATAGCCGGGCGCAAGCCATTTCTGCATCGGCCGCCAGGCCGCATAGGTGCTGAACGACCCCGGAACGAACAACACCGGCGGCCCCGAGCCTTCTTCCACATAGTCCATCAAGGGCATGTTTGCTCTCCCGCCGGCGACATCCGCGCCGCAAGTTCCGCGCCGATACGCAAGGTTTCCGCGACCAGCAGTTCGAGGTCCTCGCGTCGCGTCCGGTGGTTGGTGATCGCCACTCTCAGGCAGTGCTGCCCATGCACCGTAGTGTCGGAGAGGGCGGCGATGCCCTCTTCCTGCAGCCGCAGCATGATCTCGGTGTTGAGCACCTTCAGCCGCTCGCCGGACAGGCCGCCTCCCCGATGGCGGAAACAGACGATGTTTATGGTGACAGGCGCCGTCAGTTCGAGCGCCGGCTCGGCCGCGATGAGGCCGACCAGATAGCGGCCTTGGGCGATGTTCTGGTCGATCAGGCGGCCGAACTTCTCGACGCCATGCTCCTTCAGCGCCATCCACACCTTGAGCGCGCGAAAGCCGCGTGACGTCTGCAGGCCGTAATCATGCAGCCATTGCCCGGAGGCGAGGCCGCGCGGCGCCGATTCCAGATATTCCGGCGTGACAGCGAAAGTGCCGCGGTGCGCCACGGCATCGCGAACCAGCGCGCAACCGGCCTCGAATGGCGCATGCAGCCATTTGTGCGGATCGAGCGCGATCGAATGCGCCTGCTCGATCCCGGCGACCAGCGATGCGTTCCCCGGCGCGATCGCGATCAAAGCGCCGATGCAGCCATCGACATGGAACCAGAGGTCCTCTTCCGCCGCCAGCACCGCCAACGCATGCAGATCGTCGATCGCGCCGGTGTTGACGGTGCCGGCCGTGCCGATGACGCAGGCCGGCTTGAAGCCGGCGGCGCGATCCTCGGATATCGCCGCACGCAGCGCCGCGAGATCGATGCGCAGCCCGGCATCCGTCGGGATGCGGCGCAGCGCGCGATTGCCGAGGCCGAGCGCTTCCATCGCCTTGCGATGGCAGGAATGGACCTGGTCCGAGGCGTAGAAGCGCAGCGGCATCGGAATGGCGGCAACGCCATGCTCGCGCACGTCGACACCGGCCTTGATGTTGCGCGCCACGGTGAGCCCGATGATGTTGGCCATCGAGCCGCCGCTGACCAGCGTGCCGCTGGCCGAGGCCGGAAAGCCCACCATCTCCTTGCACCAGTCGACCACCTGGCTGTCCATCAGCCCGGCGGCATGGTTGCCGCCGCCGAGATTGGAACCCTGGATCGCCGCCAGGAAATCGCCGAGCGCGCCGGCGAAGTTGCTGGACCCCATGTACCAGGCCCAGAACCGCGGATGGATGTTGCCCATCGGATAGGCCATGACGTTGCGGGCGACATCGCCATAGACGTCGGCAAGCGGCGATGGCGTGCGCGGCAAGGGCGCCGTGAAGAAGGTCCGCACCTCGGCCGGCATCTCCTGCCATACCGGGCGCTCGCGGACATCACGCAGATAGCCCACGGCATCGTCCATGATGCGGTGCGAAAGGGCCTTCACATCGGCCCAGTCCGGCGGATCGAGAGTCTCGTCCGCGGCCATGCTTGTTGACGCTTCGCCCAAACTGTCCATTTGCCCCTCTCTCACATCTTGTGGCGCCGCCATCGAGGGCGGCGGCGCCACGGGTCTGTCGTCAGGCGTCGAACTGGCAGCTTGGCGTCGAACGCGAGAGCGCCATCTCCTCGGCGTCCATCTCGGTCTCGATGCCATCGAACAGCGGCGTCGACATATAGCGCTCGCCGGTGTCGGGCAGCATGCACAGGATCACCGAGCCGGCGGGAGCCGTGCCCGCGATCTGGCGCGCCACGGCAAAGGTGGCGCCTCCGGAAATGCCGGTGAAGATGCCCTCCTGCTGCGCCAGCGCCTTCGCCCATTTGATGCCTTCCGGACCGGGGATCGGCACCACCTGGTCATAGAAGCGCTTGTCGATCGCTTCCTGCAGCACATTCGGGATGAAGTCCGGCGTCCAGCCCTGGATCGGATGC
>NZ_RZOS01000287.1:0-7446 GCF_004022605.1 Mesorhizobium sp. M4B.F.Ca.ET.089.01.1.1 | reverse complement strand
CCGCTGGTGATGACCTTCAAGAAGCCGGAAGAGGTCGTCGGCAACCACATCGCCAAATACCAGTCGGTGAAGCTCGCCAAGATGCTGATGGCCTATGATTTCGAGCGCGAGCTGAACCCGTTCGTCGAGCTTGGCGGCTTCCTGTTCACCTTCATCGGCGATGGCGCGCCGGGCACCGGCAAGACGACGCTGATCCAGATGATCGCCGGCCTCGTCAACGACTACTGCCAGGTCGCCGGCTATCCCTTCGCCTACGAGAATTTCGGCGTCGACCAGATCTCGTCCTACCAGGGCAAGTCCGGCCAGAACTGCCGCCAGTTCATCAACAACGTGCTCAATCCGCGCGTCATCGGCTTCGGCACCATCGACGACATCGACCAGGTGGCGGCACGGCGCTCCGACGATCGCGCCTCGGCCGGCCAGCAGGAGATCACCGGCGTCCTGATGGACGCCTTTGCCGGCGCCGGCACGGTGGTGCGCGGCAACTGCGCCTTCGGCATGTTTTCCAATTATCCCGAGAATGTCGATGACGCGCTGCGCCAGCGCGCCGGCGCCCGCTGGCTGGTCGACGGGCCGCAGTCCCGCGACGACTATATCGACATCTTCGTCCTGCTCGCCGGCAAGAACCACAAGATCCCGCTCGGCGACCACAAGCTCTATGCCGCGCAGGAAATCCAGCGCGCCGTGGCGGAAGCCTACGAGGAGCATGAAAAGCCGCAGGAAGACGGGCTGATCAAGGTCTACGAGCGCTACATGAAGGACAACGGCGCGCCCAAGTCGATGACCGATATCGGCACCTACCTGCACATGATCAAGGATGCCGAGCCGCGCTTCACCGGCCGCGCCATCAAGAACGTCACCGACGCCATCAAGATGCGCGCTATGGACATCGAACTGCCCGACGAATGGTTCGAGAAGCCGGAAGCCTTCATGCACAAGAGCTACGACGACAAGAAGGCGATGATCGAGGAACTGCGCGGACCGTTCTCGATGGACATGGTCATGCAGGAGATCAACCGCTACGCCGACTCGGAATTCCGCTATTCCGACAAGTCCGACGACGCCGCCGTTACCAAGATGATCCGCGACACCAGGCTGCGCGACCGCGCCGTGCGCGAAATCGAGGAGATGAAGAAGAAGGGGCTATGGAATGCATGATCTTCCTTCTCCCCGTTCACGGGGAGAGGTGCCCGAAGGGCGGATGAGGGGCAGCGCCATGCGTGGAGGAAATGAGCCGAAGGTCACGAGAGCCCGTGAGCTACGGAGGGTTGAAAACGATGCCGAGGACAGATTGTGGCATGAACTGCGCGGACGGCGATTGAACGGCCACAAGTTTGTTCGCCAACTACCGATTGGGCCCTTTTTCGCAGACTTCGCCTGTCGTGAAGCTAATCTGGTCGTGGAAGTCGACGGCAGCCAGCACGCGGGTCGGTCTCGGGATCGATACAGAGATGAAACGATGAATGGAAATGGTTGGTCGGTATTGAGGGTTTGGCACGCGGATGTTTTGAACAGCCGCGCAAGTGTACTTGATACGATCATCGCAGCCCTTGATGGCCGGCTGGATCGCAAAATGATTGGTGTCGATGTGAGATTTCTGCCGGCCGCCACGTCGGGAGAGAGACGATGAACGCTTGCGCCGCCCCTCATCCGCCCTTCGGGCACCTTCTCCCCGTGAACGGGGAGAAGGCATAAATGACCCACCCTGCCAAGAAACCCGACCTTCTGCGCGACAATGAGCTGATCTACGGCAGGCTGCTGACCGTCGACGAGCCGCATCTCATCCAGCGTTACAACAAGGCGCTCGTCGCCTTTGGCCTCAATCCCACCAGGCTGAACAGCTTCCAGATCGACCGCACCGGCTTCTCTCCCGAGGTCGCCGACGAATGCGGCGACTACGACTATCTCGATCCCAACGAGGTCAACCGCCGCTTCATCGTCCTGACGCCGTCGCAGATCGACCTGCCGGTGGTCCACACCGCCTTCTCAAACACCTCGCAGCTGATGTTCGAGTTCATGTCCAAGAACCAGCGCGCCATCGACGCGCTGACCATCAAGGACGTCATCTACGGCGAGATCGAGGACTCGGTGCCCAAGGTGGACGACATCGAGGACCTGCTGTCGATCAATCAGGTCGAGTTCAGGGTGCTGTCGGCAGAGGATGTGCTCGGCAAGGCCGCCGAGCTCGGCAAGCTGGTCGACAGGTTGAAGCAGGAGCCCGACGCCTGGCGCGACAACGCCATGCTGGAGCGCATGGTCGAGCTGGCCAAGGTCTGCGGCGACATCCGCGAGAACGCGCTGGTGCCCGACCAGGTGATCTTCCGCCACAACGCCTACTGGACCAGCCATTTCGGCGGCCTCTACGTCTTCGTCGATCCCGACATGACCACCGTCATCAGCGATCCGGCCGCGCCCGGTTTCCGCCGCTCGCGGCCGTGGCAGGTGAGCTATCTGTCGATCAAGGACGCCGACAAGGTGTTCAAATTCCTCGCCGCGACCGGCCGCATAGAGCTGCCGCGCGCCTCCTGGATCGAAGCCTCCGGCTATCTCGAGCATCGCGCCGAAATGGTGGTGCGGGCGCTGATCCGCGACACCGAGCCGAACCGCAATCTGACCGACGTCGACAAGGTCTGGCTGCAGACCTGGATCCATGGCCATACCGACCTGATCACCAGGGACGGCAATTTCCCCTTCCTCAACGCCGCCAAGCGCGAGATCGCCCAGTATGGCCATCTCAAGATCGAGGAAGTGTTCCCGCAGCAGCGCTTCCTGGTGATCCGCGCCAAGCCCGACCATCCCGATGCCTGGCTGACCAACCAGCTGATCTCCGACTTCGTGCCGCAGGACTTCGTCTCGCGCTACGTCTTCAACAAGCCCGGCTTCTACAGGGACTATGACGGCTTCAGCGACGCCTGGCGCTCGCATGTTGTGGACGTTCTGAAAACCACATATTTGAAAGACAAGGCGGCGTTCCGCACGCGCCTTTACGGCTTGACTGATTGAGGGGTGACGAGAGCCATGCTTGACCCGATTGTGAGTTTCTTCACCCAGATCTTCCAGTGGATCGGCCGCGGCATCGGTCTTCTCGTCGGCGTCGTCCTGTGGCCGTTCATGTGGGCCGGCCGCTGGTATGGGCAGCGCGGCTGGATCCTGAAGGCGGTGGTTGGCCTGGCCTTGCTGGTGCTCATCGGCCTCTACGCCAATTTCTTCTACGCCACCCAGTGGTGGAACAATTTCAACCCGAACTATCCCGACACCTACACGTTCGAGAAGCGCAACGTGTCGGCCGGCGAGCAGGTCTCGGCCGGCGCGGGCACCGATACGGCCAAGACCTGCGGCAACTCGGCGATCGCCCAGGTGGCGGCCGATCTGACCGACTTCAACGTCAACCAGAATGCCTGGATCTCGTCGATGATCCTCTACAAGCTCGGCCTGTTCGGCATCGACTGGGATCATACGCCGTGGATGGACAACAAGGCTTCCTTCCAGCGCGGCATCAACCAGGCGGTTCGGCGCACGGCGACGGAGCTTGCCGACAATCTCGGCCGCGTGCGCACGACCTCGCAGATCGACGCCGATCTCCAGGATGCGCGCGGCAATCTGCAGTTCGACGAGGAAACCTGGTATTTCGGCCTCAATCCGTTCGGTCCGAAGACGCCGACCCCGAGCTACTATCGCGACGCCGTGCGCAAGCTGCGCTCCTTCAACGCAAGGCTGGCCAGCTGCCAGGCGACGTTCGACGCCCGCGCCGACAATCTCAAGCAATATATCGACCGCATCTCGTCCGACATCGGCTCGACCTCGGCAATCCTCAAGGAGCGCGCCGAGAACCACAATGACGGCTGGTTCGATTTCCGCGCCGACGACCGCTTCTGGTTCGCCTACGGCCAGCTCTATGGCTATTACGGCCTGATGAAGGCCGCCCAGGCCGACTTCGAGGACGTCATCAAGGAAAAGCACCTGCAGAACCTGTGGGACACGATGGATTCGCAATTCGTCTCGGCGCTGCGCATCCAGCCCTTCATCATCGCCAACGGCCGCGAGGACGGCTGGCTGCTGCCGACCCACCTGACCACGATGGGTTTCTACGTGCTGAGGGTGCGCTCCAACATGGTCGAGATCAGCAACGTGCTGACGCAGTAGCCGCATCCCTCTCGCCAAGGGCGCTTGCGGATTTGCGCCGTCGCCCCTGTCGCATTCGGTGCATTGCGCGGCTGTTTTGAGACGGCGGCGCGGCATCCGCTCTGGCTTCTATACGGCGCAACGACCGGGCTCGAGACAGCCGACCCAAAGCGGCCCGGCAGCAGGAACACTCTTTCTTCGCAGGAAACATAGTTGCATGAAAGTTGACGCCGCGGCAGCGACAGGGTTAGAACATGCCCTCACGCCCGCACGGCGTCTCGAACATGCACAGATCATCAAACCCGTCCCCTCCACCGACCAATCCAGAGGAAAGCCGTCATGGCCGAAGTGAAGTCCGACATCGAGATCGCGCGCGCCGCCAGGAAGAAACAGATCCAGGAGATCGGCGCCAAGATCGGCATTCCGACCGAGCATCTCTTGCCCTACGGCCATGACAAGGCCAAGGTCTCGGCCGAGTTCATCAAGTCGGTGAAAGGCAACAAGGACGGCAAGCTGATCCTCGTCACCGCCATCAACCCGACGCCTGCCGGCGAAGGCAAGACGACGACGACGGTCGGTCTCGGCGACGGGCTCAACCGCATCGGCAAGAAGGCGATCGTCTGCATCCGCGAGGCCTCGCTCGGCCCGAACTTCGGCGTCAAGGGCGGTGCCGCCGGCGGCGGCTACGCGCAGGTCGTGCCTATGGAGGACATGAACCTCCACTTCACCGGCGACTTCCACGCCATCACCACGGCGCACAATCTGCTCTCGGCGCTGATCGACAACCACATCTACTGGGGCAACGAACTCGGCATCGACACCCGCCGCGTCGCCTGGCGCCGCGTCATGGACATGAACGACCGGGCGCTGCGCGAGATCATCTGCTCGCTCGGCGGCGTCGCCAACGGCTATCCGCGCGAAGGCGGCTTCGACATCACCGTCGCCTCGGAAGTGATGGCGATCCTGTGCCTTGCCACCGACCTCAAGGACCTCGAGAAGCGCCTCGGCGACATCATCGTCGCCTACCGCCGCGACAAGTCGCCGGTCTATGCCCGCGACCTCAAGGCCGACGGCGCCATGGCGGTGCTGTTGAAGGACGCCATGCAGCCCAACCTGGTGCAGACGCTGGAGAACAACCCGGCCTTCGTCCATGGCGGTCCGTTCGCCAACATCGCCCATGGCTGCAACTCGGTCGTCGCCACCACGACGGCGCTGAAGCTCGCCGACTATGTCGTCACTGAAGCCGGCTTCGGCGCCGACCTCGGTGCCGAGAAATTCTTCGACATCAAATGCCGCAAGGCCGGCCTCAAGCCGGCGGCCGCAGTCATCGTCGCCACCGTGCGCGCCATGAAGATGAATGGCGGCGTCAAGAAGGAAGACCTCGGCAAGGAGAACATCGAGGCGGTCAAGAAGGGCTGCCTCAACCTCGGCCGCCACATCGAGAACGTGAAGCAGTTCGGCGTGCCGGCGGTGGTGGCGATCAACCACTTCACCACCGACACCGAGACCGAAATCCAGGCGATGAAGGACTTCGTCAAGGCGCAGGGCGCCGAGGCGATCCTGTGCAAGCACTGGGCGCAAGGCTCCGCCGGCATCGAGGATCTGGCAAAAAAGGTCGTCGAGATCGCCGAATCCGGTGCCTCGCAGTTCTCGCCGCTCTATCCCGACGAGATGCCGCTGTTCGAGAAGGTCAACACCATCGTCAAGCGCATCTACCGCGGCGACGAGGCGATCGCCGACAAGTCGATCCGCGACCAACTGCACGCCTGGGAGCAGGCCGGCTACGGCAACCTGCCGGTCTGCATGGCCAAGACCCAGTATTCGTTCTCGACGGATCCGAACCTGCGCGGCGCGCCGACCGGCCACACCGTACCGGTGCGCGAGGTCCGGCTCTCGGCCGGCGCCGGCTTCGTCGTCATCATCTGCGGCGAGGTCATGACCATGCCCGGCCTGCCCAAGGCGCCGTCTTCAGAAAAGATCTTCCTCAACGAGGTCGGCCAGATCGAAGGCCTGTTCTAGGCTTCCTTTCGGCTGCGAAAACAAAGAGCGCCGCTTTCGCGGCGCCCTTTTCATTTGCGGATTTGAGTGCGGCTAGGCTGCATTGCGCGCCAGCGCGCGCTGGTTGGAAGCAAAGATCGTGTCGCGTTCCGGCAAGGCGCCGGTCTTCAGGCAGTCGATCCATTCGGCGGTCTTGAGCACCGCCGCGAAGCGCGACTGCAGGATGATGGTGACCACGCGGTGGATGTCCTCGGCCGAGGCATAGCCGGCGCTGTTGGCGTATGGCACCGAGCCGCTGGCGTCGGACAGGAACTCCACCGCAAAGCCCATATGCACGGCATGGATGATGGTCGACAGGTCGCAATTGTGCGTCATGTAGCCGACGACCGCGATCGTATCGATGGCATTGGCGCGCAGCCACGCCTCGAGATCGGTGCCGGTGAAGGCTGAGGGCAGCGTCTTCTCGACATAATGGTCGCGGCTTCGCCCGGCGATCTCGGGATGCAGCTCGCCGCCATGGCTGCCCTTGGCGAAGATCGGCGAGGTCTCCGGCGCCATCTGCTTGATGACCACTACCTTGACGCCGGCTTCCGCCGCCGCGTCCATGGCGCGCGCCACATTGACGACGCTGTCGCCGAACGGCGGATGCTGGATGGCGAGGTTGCCGCCATCATAGTCGTTCTGGACGTCGACGACGACGAGGGCGCGGCGCGGCTGGGCGGTATTGGCTGGTGCGGACATGGCGATCTCCTTTCGATCGGGTTGATGGGCACAAGCTAGGCCCGGCGCCAACGCGGCAAAAGTGTCCCGATTGACATCGTGCGAAAGAATTGGGACAATCTTGCCTGTTTCTCCCGGAGCTCCCATGGCCGACCCGATCGTCACCGTCATCGCCTTCGACGGCATCAGCCCCTTCCACCTCTCCGTGCCTTGCCTGGTGTTCGGCACCGACCGCACCAGGCTCGGCCTGCCGCGCTTCGATTTCCGCGTCTGCGCTATGGAGGAGGGACCGATCCACACCGACGCCGGGCTGACCATCGCCGTCCCGCATGGGCTTGCGGCACTCGACGATGCCGACATCGTCATCATTCCAAGCTGGAAGGATCTCGAAGACCCGCTTCCGGCGGTGCTAGCCGAGGCGCTCGGCCGCGCCCACCGGCGCGGCGCGCTGATCGTGGGGCTGTGCCTCGGCACGTTCGCAATCGCCGCCGCGGGACTGCTCGGCGGACGCAAGGCGGCGACGCCGGCCGAGGTTACGATGTC
This sequence comes from Mesorhizobium sp. M4B.F.Ca.ET.089.01.1.1, assembly GCF_004022605.1. Lineage (NCBI taxonomy): Bacteria > Pseudomonadati > Pseudomonadota > Alphaproteobacteria > Hyphomicrobiales > Phyllobacteriaceae > Mesorhizobium > Mesorhizobium sp. M4B.F.Ca.ET.089.01.1.1. Next base: position 63 of record NZ_RZOS01000287.1, on the reverse strand, counting down.
GCCGTCGTCGACGTAGAGCACGTCGGCGTCGCCGCCGGGCTCGACTGCTGTCTGCATATCGTG
>NZ_RZOS01000286.1:0-7460 GCF_004022605.1 Mesorhizobium sp. M4B.F.Ca.ET.089.01.1.1 | reverse complement strand
CCCCCCGCCGATGATGAAGGTCAGTCCCCTTCGATCAGGCAAAGCTGTCGCGCAGGCTGGTGGCCGTGCCGGTGAAGCGGCCGCGCACCACGCCGACGGCGGCACCCAGCACCAGCCAGAACACCAGATCGGTGACCGTCACCGCGACCACGAACTGGTGATGCAGGCCTTCGGGAATCGGCGTCTCGAAGCTTTCCGGCTGCGGCGCGCCGACGATGTGCGGCGCGACGATCAGGGCCACGGCCAGGATCGCCAGCGGCAGCGACTTGCGGAACGCAATCAGGCCGAGTCCGGCGGCGGTCGCGACCGCTGTCGCCGTCCACCAGATCTGACGCGGCAGGAGTTCGGCCGCCGGCATCGCCGGCAGTTCCGGCGGCAGGCCGAGGCCCGGCGCCAGCGTGAACACGGCAAAGCCGGCGAGACCCCAGAACACGCCCTGGCGCCAGTTGCCGATACCACCGGCGAATTCCGAAACCGCGACCAGGATCAGCGCGAAGCCGATGCCGGTGACGATGTTGGCGACGACGTTGAAGGCGAAACGCTCGAAGCCGTCGGCCGGTGCCCAGCCCTCGTCTTCCGCTGGCGCGGCCGCTTCGGCCGGAGCCGGCGCCGCGGAACTCATGGCATTTCCGGCCGGCGCGGCGGAGCTCATTGCGTTGCCGGTCTCGGCAGGCGCCGCGGCATGATCATGATGATGGCCGCCGCCGGCCTGTTCGTAGACTTCGGCCTTGAGGATCAGCGGCACGGTTGCATAGGCCTGCAGGCAAGCGAGAACGACGCCGGCCACGAGCCCTGCGATCGCCGCGATGAACACGACGTTGCGAAACAGGTTCATGATCTCAGGCCCTTGTCAGTGGCAGGGAAACGCCATCGAGTGGCGGTAGTCGTGAGCGGCGTTGTGGACCGCATCGAGATGCGAGAAGCCGACAAAGCCGACGACGAAAATGCCGAGCAACGCGGCCATGGCCAGCTGCATGAAGCGCGATTGCGAGGAGACGGAGGTGCCGAGGGAGACGGAAGCGGTCGTCATGTCTTGTCCTTTCGCCCTCCACCCGAGGGCATAGAATTCAACGTTTCTGTCGCCGGCAGGTCTCCTGGCTCGCGGATCAGCGCCCTTCCCCACCTTCCCGAGGACTTTCCTCAGTGGTCTTGGAGAGGACTACCGCACACAGTTGCGGGGGCAGCCACGGCATTGGACGAATTCGCCCTCACCGCATTCCCTCTTGGCTCCAAAAACGGAACCGACGACGGCAGGACTATAGGCAGAATCGTCGCGCCCGGCAAACCAAATTCCGGCGGCCACCAGCGCAAATGCGCCACCGGGCCTAGCTGTCCGACGCGGCAATCCGCTCGGCAACCAGATGTTGCAGCCGCCACAGATGGCGGTCATGGATGCCGCGCTGCTCGAGGTTCTTCACCGTGTTGTAAAGATAGTCTGCGCCCGATCCCCAGTGCCCGCAGGATGTCGCCAGCCTTTCCACCACCTCTTTTTCCTCGAGCGGGCCGGCATAGGTTGTGCCCTTGCGGTTGATGACGAAAGCCAGTGCCCGCAACGTGCCGCCGTCGCTCGAAAGATTGAGCAGGCGCGGATGATAGCTGGTCGGCTTCAGTGTCACCTCGCGCCGCAAAACCTTGTCGAGCTGCTGGCGCCGGTCCGCGTCGCCAAGCCTGAAGGCGACGCCCTTGCACTGCCCGCCCCGGTCCAGCGCCATCATCAGGCCAGGCTGCTCCCTGGTGCCGCGCCAGCGCGTCATCTTCATGCAGAAGGACCTGTGCCAGCCGCGCGCGACCGCAACCCGTTCCTCGACATGATCGATCTCGGGCTTCCAGATCAGCGAGCCGTAGCCGAACAGCCAGAGCGGTTCGCTGCCGGGCAGCTCAGCCTCCAGCGTGTCCAGCATCGCTTCATAGTCGGCATCGTCCAGATGCATGGCGTTGGGATCAGGCCCGCTGTCCTCGACGACGCGAAAGCAGCGCGCGACCAGCTCCTCGGTGAGCGACATTGTCCTTGGCGGCATGAACTGTCCCTGGGCACCTGACTTGTGAAGCGCCGACCTTAGGGGCGGCGATTGCGTGCCACAATGGCCACGGCGCGAGCGATTGACAAACATCCTGGCCGGGTGTCGGCTGGACCATTCAGGGAGCCGCCTATGCAGCCCAAACCGAGCGACGACCTCTACACCGGCCTGACCAGGCTTGAGCCGACCCTGCCCTCGTCGGCCTATTGGGATGCCGGAGCTTACGGTCGTGACCTCGACGCGATCTGGTACAAAAGCTGGCTGCTGGTCTGCCGCGAGGCCGACCTTGCCCAGCCGCTGGCTTTCAGGACATTCCGCGTCGGCACGCAGGAGATCGTGGTGCTGCGCGACGAGGCCGGCGAATTGCGCGCCTTCCACAACACCTGCCGGCATCGCGGCTCGCAGCTTTGCCAGGAGAGCGAGGGAAGGCTGAAGGCCAGGCTGCTGACCTGCCCCTACCACGCCTGGTCCTATTCGCTGCGCGGCGACCTCGTGCGCGTGCCGTCGAAGTCGCTGCCCGAAGGCTTCGACAAGGCCGACTACCCGCTCTATGGCGTGGCGCTGTCGGTGTGGCACGGTTTCGTCTTCATCAACCTCGCCGAAGATGCCGCCGGCTCGGCGGAAGCCTCCTTCGACAGAGCTTCCGGCAATCTCACCAACTGGCCGCTGGAGACGCTGGTCACCGGCCATGCGCTGCGCAAGGTGATGAACTGCAACTGGAAGATCTTTTGGGAGAACTTCAACGAGTGCCTGCATTGCCCCGGCGTCCACAAGGATCTGTCGCGGTTGGTGCCGATCTATGGCCGAGGCCTGATGGCGAGGCACGACGATCCCGAATGGGCGCGCCACGCCGACAATGACGCGCCGGAATTCTCCGGCGGCCTGCGCGCCGGCGCCGAGACCTGGTCGCGCGACGGGCACGTGCACGGTCCGGTGTTTGCCGGCCTGACGCCGGCCGAATGCGCCGCCGGCCAGACCTACGCCACGAGCCTGCCGTCGATGTTCATCGTCGGCCATGTCGACTATGTGCGCACCGTGCGGCTTGTGCCGCTCGGCCCGGAGCAGACGGAACTGTCGGCCGAATGGCTGTTCCCGGCCGAAGCGCTCGCCTCGCCGGAAGCCGACATCGACAACATCGTCGCCTTCGGCAGGCAGCTGCTGGAAGAGGACGCGGCGATCTGCGAGGTCAACCAGAAGGGCCTGCGTTCGATGCGCCACGAGGCCGGCGTGCTGATGCCGGAGGAGTACGACCTGCACCGTTTCCACGAATGGGTGCGCGCGCGGCATCAGGCATTTTCGCCCAAACCCTAGAGCGACTTCGGCAGACGCCGTCAGGTGACAAAGCCACGGCCGCCGCCAGCAGCCCGCCCGTGGCGAACGCTGAACCCAGGCTCGGCCACCCTTCGAACCGCCCGGAGGAAAACGGCGGGCTGATTGATGCATGTCACAGCAGCCCCGCCTTCTTTTGCCTGGCTGAACCATGATAGTCGTTTGGCATCACTGAATCGGAATGCGAGACACGATGAGCCTTCAAACGCCGGCCGAACCTGTTCAGGACACGCCGAAGCAAGGACGCATCGTCGCCATCGACATCGTGCGCGGCATCGCGCTGCTGGCGATGGCGAGCTACCATTTCACCTGGGACCTCGAGAATTTCGGCTACACCGATCCCGGCCTCACCGCCTTCGGCTGGTGGAAGATCTACGCGCGCTGCATTGCCTCGACCTTCCTGTTCCTGGTCGGCGTCAGCCTGTTCCTCGCCCATGGGAGGCAGATCCGCTGGCCGGGCTTCTGGAAGCGCTTCGCCATGGTCGCCGTGGCGGCGCTGGCCATATCGTTGATCACCCGCATCGCCACGCCCGATGGCTTCATCTTCTTCGGCATATTGCACGAGATCGCGCTCGCCTCTCTGCTCGGCCTCGCCTTCCTGCGATTGCCCTCGCTGGTGACGATCGCCGTCGCGGCGCTTGTGATCGCCGCGCCGCTCTATCTGCGCTCGCAAGCCTTCGACCATCCGGCGCTGTGGTGGGTCGGCCTGTCGGCGACCAATCCGCGCTCCAACGACTATGTGCCGCTCTTCCCATGGTTCGGCGCCGTGCTGCTGGGCATTGCCGCGGCGAAACTTGCCTCCACGTCCGGCGTGCTCGCCTGGCTGGCGAAGCTGGCGCCCGGCCGCTGGTCGAACCCGCTGGTCTTCATTGGCCGCCACAGCCTCGCCTTCTACCTGATCCACCAGCCGCTGCTGTTCGGTTCGGTCTGGCTGTTTTCGCAGGTGATGCCGGCGGCGCCGCTGAACCAGGACGCCAGCTTCCTCAAATCCTGCCAGATATCCTGCGAGCAGCAGCGCGACAGCAAATTCTGTACGAGCTATTGTGGCTGCATGCTCGATACGCTGCAGGGCGAAGGGACGCTGGACCGGCTCTATAACGGCGACCAGACACCGGAGTTCAAGGCGCATCTCGCCGATCTCGCCGGCGCCTGCACGGCGAGCACGGACGACGCGACGGAGGGAGGACAGCAATGACCGACAGTCAGCCGAAACCCGGGCTCATCCCGTGGCCGCCGCTGATCTATGTCATTGCCATCGCCGCCAGCGTCGTGCTTGGCCTCTTCTTTCCGCTGCCGTGGATCGGCGACCTGTTGGGCGACCTTATGTTTGCCGCCGGCTGGGTGGCGCTGTTCTTCGTCGCCGCGCTCTGGTTCACGGCGATCCGCGTCATGCTGCGGGCGAAGACGACCTTCAATCCCAACGCGGTGCCCGACCATCTCGTCACTTCGGGTCCGTTCTCGATCACCCGCAACCCTATGTACCTCGCCAACACGCTGCTGTTGATCGGCGTCGCCTTCATCACCGGGATCGCCTGGTTCCTGCTGTTTGCCTTCATCGCCGCCTTCGCCACGCAGAAGCTGGCGATCGAGAAGGAGGAGAAGGTGCTGGCGGCGAAATTCGGCAAGAAATACCGCGACTACGCCAAGCGGGTGCGGCGCTGGATTTGACCCTCGTGGGCAAGCGCCGCCAGACTTGATCGGGTCCTCGTTTACATGACGGCCCTGGTCTCCCCAGGCCTGCTTTCGAAATCGAAAAGCCTCTGGGTAGCCAACGCGGCAGCGCCACGCGCCCAGGAATCGTCGGCCCAGTCAGGCGTGATCGGCGGCGGGTTCCACATCGCATAGCGCTTCAACGCGTCGCGCATCGGCTCGAACAGATAGTCGCCGAAGCTGACCGCTTCACCGCCGCCGACGATGACCTCCGGATCGATGATGTTGCAGAAGCCGCCAAGGAACCGGCCTATGCCTTCGCCGGCTTCGCGCAGGATCTCCACGGCGGTCTCGTCACCGGCCTGGGCCGCATCGAACATGTCATGGCGGGAGGCCTCGCCCGGCAGGCCTTTCGCTTCACGCCACCGCCTCACCAGGGCCGGCTCCGAGAAGAAGGTCTGCAGGCAGCCGCGCCGGCCGCATTCGCATTGTGGCCCGTTCGGATTGTAGATGGAGTGCCCCATCTTGCCCGCGGCACCGCTTGCGCCGTGATGCACGGCGCCGTCGATCACCACGGCGCAGCTGATGCCGGCTCCGATCGCCAACGCGCCGACCGTGCGATGATGCCGGCCGAGGCCGAACAATTGCTGCGCCAGCGCGAAAGCATTGGTGTCGTCGTCAGCCCAGACCGGCACATGCACGAGTTCGGCGAGCATGGCCGCGATTGGTACGTCGATCCAGTTGAACCGGTGGCTGAGCCGGCAAACGCCATTGTCGATGACACCTGGCACCGCGATGCCTATGCCGCTGAGCTGCGCTCCGCTCGGCGCCTTGCGGTCCGCAAGCAATTCCTTGACGGCGGCCGCGCAGGCCTCGACAGTACTTTGAGGCGACGGGTCGGGCACCGCCACCTGCCTGGAGACAAGCGGGGTCGTCGCAAGATCGGTCAGCACGCAATCGATGGCGCCGGCCTTCAGCTTGAGCCCTACGACCAGGCGGCCCGCATAATTTATGCTGATCGGGATAGGCCGCCTCCCCGGCGCCCCCAGGCTGGCTTCTCCCTCGACGAGGATGTTCTCGTCCAAGAGTTCGGAAACCACGAAGGTCACCGCAGCCGGGCTCAGACCGCTGCGCGTCGCCATGTCCGCCCTGCTCATCGGTCCGTCGGCGCGGATCATGTTCAGGATCAATCGTCGGTTCATGGCGCGCGATGTCTGCTGATCACCCTTGAGTTTCATTTCTAGCCTCATTATTAATTTTGTAAATTAACTATTGACCGACTTCATCTGCATACGCTACGACTTGCCCCGGTTCAATCGGAATCCGGCTGCTCTCAGGGAGGAGAAAATAGCCATGGCCATCGACGTCACGACTCTGTCCACGACAAGGCGCCGTTTCCTGAAGGGCACCGGCGCAGCCCTCGCCGCTTCCGCCGCAAGCGGGCTTTGCTTGCCGGCCCTGGCGCAGGCGCAGGAAATCACCATCATCTCCAACCTCAGCAATGTCGGGCAACGCGACATCCTGCACAGGCTGGCGGCCGAATACGAGGCGAAATCCGGCGCCAAGGTCACCATCAACAACATGGATCACGAGGCGCACAAGACCGCGATCCGCAGCTATCTCGTCGTCGGCGCCCCCGATATCTGCTTCTGGTTCTCCGGCAACCGCATGAAGGCGTTCGTCAACAAGGGCCTGTTCGACGACATCTCCGATCTGTTTGCCCGCGAGAACTACAGGAGCGTGCTCGGCGCCACGACCAGCGCCGTCACTGTCGGCGACAAGCAGTATGGCCTGCCGATGGGCGGCCTGCTCTGGGGCCTGTTCTACCGCAAGGACGTCTTTGCCGAACACAACTGGACCCCGCCGAAGACCTGGACCGACCTTCTCGCCTTCGGCGAGGCCGCGAAATCCGCTGGCATGATCCCGATGAGCATGGGCACCAAGGAGCTTTGGCCCGCAGGTGGCTGGTTCGACCACATGAACCTGCGCATCAACGGTCTCGACAAGCACATCGCGCTGATGGACGGCAAGGTCCAGTACACCGATCCGATGCTGACGCCCGTCTTCGACAAATGGAACGATCTGATCAAGGCCGGTTTCTTCTCGCCCAACCACAGTTCCTTCGGCTGGGAACAGGCAGGTGCGGCGCTGGCGCAAAAGAAGGCGGCCATGCTGGACCTCGGCGGTTTCGTCAGATCCGCCTTCCCGGAGGCCGACGTTCCGCAACTCGCCTATGCGCCGTTTCCCGAAGTCGTCCCCGGCGTCGCCCGGTATGAGGATTTCTCCGTCAACTCCATTCACGTGCCTGCCAACGCCAAGAACAAGCAAGGCGCGCGCGACTTCCTCGCCTATTTCTACAAGCCGGAGAACCTGGGCGCCTTCCTCGCCGCCGAGGGAGCCATCCCGCCGCGCAACGACTGCCCGCCCAGCAAGGATCCGCTGGTCAACGCCGCGGTCGAGGAA
>NZ_RZOS01000285.1:0-7468 GCF_004022605.1 Mesorhizobium sp. M4B.F.Ca.ET.089.01.1.1 | reverse complement strand
CGCCCGCTTCGGGCGAATCGAGCAGGTCGAGATGCCGGTTGCCCGCGTCGAGCCGGCACTGTCGATGCCGGGCTGGCCAGGGATCGCCTGGCTGATCGAGAGGTTCAGCCGGAGGCCGCCACCGCAGCGGACGCACTGGACGAAAGCGCCGCGCCGAAACCCTCGGCGCTGGGCGAGATCGACATCGAGAAGGCGGCGGAGAAGCTGATCGCCTCGGGTGCCGCGCGCGCCATATTCGTGTCGCCGGAAGGCGACGAGGCCGCCGCTTCCGCCGTGCTGGTGGCGCGCGAGGTGTCGGACGCCGGCCTGCGCGTGCTGCTGCTCGACCTCACCGCTTCGGGCGCCGCCTCTCGGCCGATGCTGGACAGCGCGCTTTTTCCGGGGATCACCGATCTGCTCGCCTCCGAGGCGCAGTTCAGCGACGTCATCCACGCCGATCTCTACTCGGACTGCCACGTGATCCCGGTCGGCACCGCTGATCCTGCCCGCGCCATGCGCGCCGCCGACCGGCTCCCGATCATCATGCAGTCGCTGACCACCGCCTACGATCTCGTCGTCGTGGAATGCGGCCCGGCCGACGCGCAAGGCATCGGCCGGCTGGCGGGCGAGGCGACAGAAGTCTTCCTTTCTATGCTGGAGGCGGACGACGAGGTGACACAGGCCGCGGTCAAGCTGATCGAGAACGGCTATCCCGAGCTTACCCTGGTGACGCCGCTCGGCCACGAGTCGCCGGGAACGCCGGTCCCGGGACGGCGCACGGCGGCATAAGACAGGGATCTGCTCCGGCCGCCCGCCGGCGCAGAGCTCCACGATCCCAGCGATTCTATATGGCTAGCTGTCGTCCTCGCTCGCAGGGGCCGCCTGTCCGGCGGCCTTGCGGCGCAGCATCTTGGTCAGCTTCCAGATGAGCGGGCTGTTCTTGATGAAGGCCTTTGTCCGCGCGCCCTGCCGCATCGCCAGCGCCAGCGCGCGGCCTTTCAGCGTCAACGGCGCCATCACCTCGAAATGCTGCGTCTCGACATCGCACCAGAGCCGCTTGTAGGGCTCGTCGCCGACCGAGAAGTCATAGACGCCGAAGCCCGTTTCGCAGGCTTCCTGGATGTTGTCGAAGAACAGGAAGTCGCCGGGGCTGGTGAAGGCGAGATCGTCCTCGGCGATCGCCCCGAACTCGCAGATCAGGCGCTTGCCCGACAGGCTCGATCCGGTGACGGCGCGCAACTTGCCGGCGACCTCAAGCCCGTGCAGCACGAAGGATGGTTTTGTTTCCGTCAGCGCTTCGCTGAACAAGGCGCGAAAGAAGGCGCGAACTTCCGGCTCGCCGAAGACATTGGCGATGCCCATCTTGCGGAAGCGGACCTCCTTCATTTCGAGGAAGGCATCGAGCAGCCTGTCCACATCCTCGCGCGTGCGCGCCTCGATGCGGCGGAAGGCACCGACCGCCTCGAATTTGCGCGTCTGCGAACGGTGCTTCTTGCGCTTGCGCTTGCCGCTGGCGCGCGCCAGCAACGCGTCGAAGCCGCCGTCGAGATCGACGCCGAGCGATAGATTCGGGCTCGGAAAATGGGGCAGGGCGGCGAGCGGATTGCCGGCGCCGTCAAGGTCGGGCAGCAGCCGCTCCAGCGAGATCAGGTCGATGTCGGGCCGCGCCCTGGCGATGCCCGCCAGCATCGAACGGATCGCCGCGGCGTTGGCCATTGGCAGCCAGCCCGGTGCGACAGCGGCGAAATTGCCGTTGGCATGGCGGCCGCCCATGAAGCGGGCGACGCGGAATGGTCCACGACGAACGACTTCAAGGGCCAGCGCAAGCACCGGCTCGTCTTCCATATGGAGTGCCGCGACGACAATGTCGGGATGAACCGCTCGCGCCCAGTTGCGGATCCAGCCGTCACTTTGCGCCGGCGCAAACAGCGCAGAACCGCAGAATCCCGCATAAGTTGCAAGCGCCGCGACGTCGCCGACGGTAACCGACAGGCCAGCCTGACCGACCGGCGAGGTGCGTGGCGACGTCTCGCTCGCGGCCAGCCGATTGCCGTCAAATGACGCGCTAGCGTCAACCATACCTCAATCCTTAAGGCGTATTGGTCCCAGTCAGGGGGTACGCGTGGGCGCGTTCCGTGCTTGGATGAGCCTAGGCGCAAAAGGTGAAGGAATGATCGACGGGGGCGAGGCAATCCGGAAACTGGCGCTGAACCTCGCCCGCTACACCGGCCTTGCGCCACTGGCGAAGCCGTTTGTCGGCGGCATCGGCGCCATTCTGATGCTGCACCGGGTCACCGCGACGCCGGAGAAGCCGAACGGCGTCAACCGTCACCTGAACATTGCGCCCGGCTTCCTCGATGCCCTCATCGCCGACATGAAGGCCGAAGGCTACGCCTTCGTCTCGCTGGACGAGGCGATCGAACGCATCGCGCGCGGCGGCAAGGGCGGCCAGTTCGCCACCATCACCGCCGACGACGCCTATCGCGACAACATGACCGAAGCGTTGCCGGTGCTGGAAAAGCACGGCGCGCCTATCACCATCTATGTCGCGCCCGGCCTGATCGACGGTGCCGCCGACCTCTGGTGGGACGTGATCGAGGATATCGTCAACGCGCGCGACCGGCTGACGCTGCCGACCCTAGACGGCGCGGTGACGATCGATTGCTCGACCCGCGGGAGGAAACTCCAGGCCAACGCTCGGCTGCATGGCTGGCTGACGGTGGAGGTGCGCGAGGAAGACCAGCGCGCGACGCTGCGCGAATTTGCGCGCGTGAACGGCATCGATCTGGCGACAAAGCGCCCGAGCACGCTGATGAGCTGGGACGAGATCCGGGCCATGTCCGGGCACGGGCTGGTGACGATCGGCGCTCACACCGTCAACCATCTCAACCTGAAACGGCTTTCGGAGGCCGACGCGCGGCATGAGATCGGCGATGTCCGGCGCATATTGCTGGAGAAGCTCGGTCAGGAGCCGCGCCATCTTGCCTATCCCTATGGCTATGTCAGCGCAGTCGGCTGCCGCGAAGTGGGCTTTGCCCGCGATGCCGGCTATATCTCGGCGGTGACGACGCGCCACGGCGTGCTGCGCGCCGAGCATGCCGGCTTCCTGCATGCCCTGCCGCGCATCTCGGTCAATGGCCGCTACCAGAGCGTCGCCCATATCCGCACCATGCTGTCGGGCGTGACGACGCCGCTCGCCAATGCCGGCAAAATGGTGGTGACGATCTAGGTCTGTCGATATTCAGGTCAGCCTGCAAACGCCGCTTTCCTGCGCTTCCGGTGCTCACGTACTTTAAGTACGCTCCGCTCCGGTTCTCGGAAATCACCTTTTCGACTCGGCCTGACCTGAATCTCAACAGACCTTGGCCGCCGCCGGTCGATCGCGCGGACTATTTTCTGGCCTTGGACTTGTTCAGGCTCACAGCCGCGCGAACCAGCGCCTTCAGAGCCTCCGCGTTTATCGCATCGCCCTCGTGGAAATCGATGGCGCGCCTGGTGTTGCCCTCCAGGCTGGAGTTGAAGAGACCGGAGGGGTCCTCCAGGGCGGCCCCCTTGGCGAAGGTCAGCTTGACCACGGCCTTGTAGGTCTCGCCCGTGCAGATCATGCCGGCGTCCTCCCAAACGGGAACGCCTCTCCATTTCCACTCCTCGACGACGTCGGGATCGGCCTCCCTGATCAGGCCGCGGAGCTGGCTGAGCATCCGGCCCCTCCAGTCGCCCAACTCCTCGATCCTGGCGTCTATCAGCTGCGAAGGAGACTTGCTTTCCGGCGATGCGCTATTGTTCATGGTTGGCTGTCACTCCCTTCGTGTTGTTGTTGCGCCATGTAGCCGTCGTCCGGTCACATCCGTTCGCCGGGCAATCGGCTGGCCTGCTTCACCCATTCGGCGAACTGGGCTTCATCGACCTGATCGTCCTCGCGAATGTCGAGGTAGCGCGTTTCCTTGGTCCTGGACTCGCCTGGAGGCAGCGGGTTGAGCGACGTGCCGCGGAAGAAGGCGACCTTGACGTATTTCGTGAAGCAATGAACGCCGAGGAACCAACCTTGGCCCTCGACCCCGTAAAGCGGCGAGTTCCATTTGACCGCCTTCTCGACGCCGGGGATGGCGCGCGCGATGAGCGCGTCGAGACGGCGGCCGACATCGCGCTTCCAGCCCGGCATGGCGGCAATATAGGCCTGCACCGGGGCGTCGCCATAGCCCTTGGCGATCTGCGGGTTGCCGCCTGAAAGCAGGACCGGCTCTGTGCCGGCCCGCTTGGCGTTCGATTGTCCGCGCGTCTTCGCCATCCGTCCCTATCCGCCCACGCGCTGCTCGCTACGCGACTTGCCGGTGTAGGGCAGCACGAACATATAGAGGCCGGAAAACAGCAGCAGGAAGAGCGGCAAGAGCGGCGAGTATACCACCCAGGCGGGCGGCTCCCCCAATGCCATGGCGACGAAGTTGGCGATGACGGTCACCGTAAAGACGATCGACAGCCAACGGTGAATTTGCCGAATCCACTGGCTAAAGTTCAATACGACCTCCTCTGAGAAATGAGCGGAAAAGCCCGCGCTACCAGCGCGCCAGCTGGGTGATCTGGACCAGGTTGCCGCAGCTGTCGTTCACTTGCGCAATGGTCGAGCCGGTGACCGTGGTCGGCGCCATGGCGAAGGCGGCGCCTCGTGCCTTGAGGCGCTCGTGGTCGCTCTCGATATCGTCGGTGAAGAACATGACGGCGGGCTGGCCCTGCTTGAACATGGCCTGCTGGTAGGACTTGGCCGCGGGATTGTCGTTCAGCGCCAGCTGCAGCTCGGTGCCCTCCGGCTCGTCGGACGAGGCGACGGTCAGCCAGCGAAACGGCCCGTTGCTGAAATCGGCCTTCTTGGTGAAGCCGAGAACGTCGGTGTAGAAGGCGAGGGCCTTTTCCTGGTCGTCCACATACACTTTGGTCAGCTTGATCTTCATTCTGTTTCCTCCATTGGCATCGTGCGCGGCATAGCGCGTGGTGAACGTGGGCTTGACTTGAACTGCCGGTAGACTTCAGTCCATCCGCGCCAGCACCTGCTCCAGGGCTGCAAGGTACCTCGGCCAGCCGACGGTGGCGCCCCGGTAGTAGGGTTGCTGATCCGGCCGGAAGCCGGTCTGCTCCATGCGTAAATGGGTTCCCGTGCTCGTGGGGGTGAGCGTCCAGGTGACGACGCTCTCGAGATCCTTGGTGTCCCAACTGTAGGACAGCGTCTTGTTGGGCTCGACCGTTTGGACCTGGCAGTCGACGCCGCCCCAGTCCGCGCTGACACTGAAACGATGGTCCACGACCGGCTTGAAGTTGTTCTTCATCAGCCACTCCTCGATCAGATGCGGTTGCGTCAGCGCGCGCCAGATCTTTTCCGGCGGATAAGGTATCTCCCGCTCGACGACGACGGAGCGGGTTTCGGTTGCAGTATTGATCATTGGTCCATTCTTTTGAGCAGATCCTCGAGGTCGTCGAACCGGCTCTCCCAGAAGCCGGCCATCTGGCGTGTCCAATCCATCAGGGGAGCAAGCGCGCCTAGCTGCGCGCTATAGTGGGTCTGCCGTCCCTCATGGCGGTCGCGCACCAGCCCTGCCTGCCTCAGGACGCCGAGATGCTTCGACACGGCTGGCTGCGACACCCCGGACTGGGCCGTAAGGGCGCCCACGGTCTGCTCTCCCTTTTGGCACAGTCGTTCGAAGATGGCGCGCCGGGTCGGATCGGCAAGTGTCCTGAACAGCGCGTCGTGGGCATTCGTCATGGGATCGATAACCCGGTGGCTATTGATTGACGTATAACCATTGAGATATGTGTGCGTCAAGCGGGAAGGTGGAGCGGCGCGATGATCCTGGTCCTGGGAGTCGCAAGGAACGCTGGACTTCATGCGCCGGTGCCGGCGCCGCGGTCAACTTCATGTCACCGTCGCGGATGGCCGGCCCGGAGCATCAACACTTGTGGAAGTAGCGAGATGTGTTCGGCGCGCGCAATCACATCACATTCCCGTTTGCGCCCTTTGCAGGCGCCGGACTTCAGCCTTTGGGCCGCGGTTCGATGATCAGCCACTTGATGATGCCCATCGCCGGCAGCACCCACAGCAGGCCGCTCAACAGGAAGAACAGGAGATGCACCAGCGGACTCGATTCCGACAGTTGGGCAACCGCCACGATCGACGCCACCAGCGCGTAGATGACGACCAGCGCAACCAGCAGCACGGTTCCGATCAGCTTTTTGAGGCGAATGGGCATGTCGCGATCTCTTTGACGGCTATCGCTTAGGCCGATCGCAAGCTGCACGCAACCTGTCATTGGCGGCGCGACGGCGTGCCGCGCTGCCCGGCCTTGCCACCGGGGCTGCCTTGGTCCACCAATCCCGCGACCTCAATTGCCGGAACACAACCATGGCCGCCATCACTGCTGCCGCACCCTATGCCGCCCGCGATCGCGACCTGCGCAACCGGGCGCAGGTGCGCGGCTGGCTATATTTCGTGCTTCTCGTGCTGTTCGCCCTGGTGCTGGTCGGCGGCGCCACCAGGCTTACCGAATCCGGCTTGTCGATCACCGAATGGCAGCCGATCCACGGTGTCATCCCGCCGCTCAACGACGCCGAGTGGCAGGAGGAGTTCCAGCGCTACCAGCAGATCCCGCAATATGCCGAGCTCAACAAGGGCATGAGCATCGCGGCGTTCAAGTCGATCTTCTGGTGGGAGTGGGTGCACCGCATCCTGGCGCGCAGCGTCGGCGTGGTCTTTGCCCTGCCGCTGCTGTTCTTCTGGGCGACGCGGCGTATCGAGCGCGGTCTGGGGCTGAAGCTCGTCGGCATCCTGCTGCTCGGCGGCCTGCAGGGCGCCATCGGCTGGTGGATGGTCGCGTCCGGCCTGGTCGACCGCGTCTCGGTCAGCCAATACCGGTTAGCCACGCATCTCACGCTGGCGGCGCTGATCTTCACCGCGACTATGGTAGTGGCGCGGGGGCTGGCGCCGCATTCCGAGCCCGCCGCCGATCGCTCGACGCAGCGGCTTGCCGGCGTCATCGTGCTGCTGGCGCTGGTGCAGATCTATCTCGGCGGGCTGGTCGCCGGGCTCGATGCTGGTCTGAGCTACAACACCTGGCCGCTGATGGACGGCAGGGTGATCCCCGGCGATCTGCTCCTGCTCGAGCCCGCCTGGCGCAACTTCTTCGAGAACCCGAAGACGGTGCAGTTCGTCCACCGCATCGGCGCCTACACGGTCTTCGCGGTAGCGCTCTGGCACATGATCGCGACGCGCCGGCGCCTGCCGGGCACCACCCATGCGCGCCGCGCCACGCTGCTGTTTCTGATTGTCCTGGTGCAGGCCTCGATCGGCATCGGCACGCTGTTGATGCAGGTGCCGCTGCACATGGCGCTGACCCATCAGGGTTTCGCGCTGATCCTGCTCGGATTTGCCGCCGCGCACTGGCGCGGCACCAAGGGCGCCTATCCGCTACCGACGAGACCGCCGATGAAGCGCAGGTACGTGCTC
>NZ_RZOS01000284.1:0-7476 GCF_004022605.1 Mesorhizobium sp. M4B.F.Ca.ET.089.01.1.1 | reverse complement strand
GTCTCTTCCCTACTTCCTTACTCCCCTACTCCCTTATCAAGCTGCCAGATCGCGCAGCACGTACTGCAAAATGCCGCCGTTCTTGAAGTAGTCGAGCTCGTCCAGCGTATCGATGCGGCAGATGATCGGGATGTTCTTCACCGTGCCGTCGCCATAAGTGACCTTGGCGGTCATCTTCTGGCGCGGCTTGATGGCGTCCAGGCCGTCGATCTCGACCAGCTCGTCGCCTTTGAGGTTGAGCGAGGCCCATGAGGTGCCGTCCTCGAAGACGAAGGGGATGACGCCCATGCCGACCAGGTTCGAGCGATGGATGCGCTCGAAGGACTGGGCGATGACGGCGCGGACACCAAGCAGATTCGTGCCCTTGGCCGCCCAGTCGCGCGAGGAGCCGTTGCCGTATTCGACGCCGGCGAAGATGACCAGCGGCACGCCTTCCTTCTTGTATTCCATCGCGGCGTCGTAGATCGACATCTCCTCCTTCGAGGGATAGTGGATCGTGTAGCCGCCCTCGCGGCCGTTCTCGCCCAGCATGTGGTTGCGGATGCGGATGTTGGCGAAGGTGCCGCGCATCATCACCTCATGGTTGCCGCGCCGCGTGCCGTACTGGTTGAAGTCGGCGACGCCGACGCCATGCTCGGTCAGGTACTTGCCGGCCGGCGAGGCGGCCTTGATCGAGCCCGCCGGCGAGATGTGGTCGGTGGTGATCTTGTCGCCGAAGAGACCGAGCACGCGCGCGCCCTTGATGTCGCCGATCTTGCCGAAGCCCGATGTCATGCCGGCGAAATAGGGCGGGTTCTGCACATAGGTCGAGCTGTCGTCCCAGGCATAGGTCTGGCCTTCCGGCGCCTTGACCTTCTGCCAGTACTCGTCGCCCTTGAAGACGTCGGCGTATTTGCGGGCGAACAACTCGCGCGTGACGTTCTTCTCGATGAACTCCTGGATCTCGGCCGCGCTCGGCCAGATGTCCTTGAGGTAGACGGGGTTGCCGTTCCTGTCCTCGCCAAGCGGCTCGGTGGTCAGGTCCTTGGTCACCGTGCCGGCCAGCGCATGGGCGACGACCAGCGGCGGCGAGGCGAGATAGTTCGCCTGCACGTCCGGCGAGACGCGGCCCTCGAAGTTGCGGTTGCCGGACAAGACCGCGGCGGCGATCAGGCCCTTATCGTTGATGGTCTTGGAGATCGGCGCCGGCAGCGGGCCGGAATTGCCGATGCAGGTGGTGCAGCCGAAGCCGACTAGGTTGAAGCCGATCTGGTCGAGCTCCTTCTGCAGGCCGGATTTTTCCAGATATTCGGCGACCACCTGGCTGCCTGGCGCCAGCGAGGTCTTCACCCACGGCTTCTGCTTCAGGCCGACGCGGTTGGCGTTGCGGGCGAGCAGCCCGGCGCCGATCAGCACGCTCGGGTTCGAGGTGTTGGTGCACGAGGTGATGGCGGCGATGACGACGTCGCCATGGCCGAGATCGTGGTCGGTGCCTTCGACAGCGTAGCGCTTGGAGATCTCGGCGGCCTTCTTGTACTCGGTCTCCATCGCCTTGGCGAAGCCGGCCGGAATGCCTTCCAGCGCGACGCGGCCCTCGGGGCGCTTCGGGCCTGCCATCGACGGCACGACGTCGCCGAGATCGAGCTCGAGCAGGTCGGTGAAGACCGGGTCGGCGGAGCCGGCGTCGCGCCACATGCCCTGGGCCTTCGAATAGGCCTCGACCAGCGCGATGCGGTTCTCGTCGCGGCCGGACATCGTCAGGTAGCGGATGGTCTCGCTGTCGACCGGGAAGAAGCCGCAGGTGGCGCCGTATTCGGGCGCCATGTTGCCGATGGTGGCGCGGTCGGCCAGCGTCATGTTGGAGAGGCCGGGCCCGAAGAACTCGACGAACTTGCCGACGACGCCCTTCTTGCGCAGCATCTGGGTAACGGTGAGCACGAGGTCGGTGGCGGTGACACCTTCCTTGAGCTTGCCGGTGAGGCGGAAGCCGATGACCTCCGGCAAGAGCATGGAGACGGGCTGGCCGAGCATCGCCGCCTCGGCCTCGATGCCGCCGACGCCCCAGCCGAGCACGCCGAGGCCATTGATCATGGTGGTGTGCGAATCGGTGCCGACGCAGGTGTCGGGATAGGCGGTGGTTTCGCCGTCCTCGCTGTTCGTCCACACGACCTGGCCGAGATATTCGAGGTTGACCTGGTGGCAGATGCCGGTGCCGGGCGGCACGACGCGGAAGTTGCGGAACGCCTGCTGGCCCCATTTCAGGAACTTGTAGCGCTCCTCGTTGCGCTCATATTCGAGCTCGACATTGCGGGCGAAGGCCATCGGCGTGCCGAACTCGTCGACGATGACGGAGTGGTCGATGACGAGATCGACCGGCACCAGCGGGTTGATCTTTTCCGGATCGCCGCCGAGCGCCTTGATGCCGTCGCGCATGGCCGCCAGGTCGACCACCGCCGGAACGCCGGTGAAATCCTGCATCAGAACGCGGGCCGGACGGTAGGCGATCTCGACGCCGGCGGTGCCCTTGTCGGTCAGCCAGCCGGCCACCGCCTGGATGCTTTCCTTGGTGACCGAGCGGCCGTCCTCGTTGCGCAGCAGGTTCTCCAGCAGCACCTTCATCGAATAGGGCAGCCGGGCGATGCCGGCGAGGCCGTTCTTCTCGGCCTCGGTGAGGTCGAAATAGACATAGTCAGCGCCACCCGCGGTCAGGGTGCGGCGGCATTTGAAACTGTCCAGGGATTTTGACACGTGCGATCCGTCCTTGTCTGTTCAGCCTGAAAGGGAACGGACGCCGATGGCATGCAATCACGCGCAAAGGTGCGGGTACGGCCATTTCCGCTGTCCGCTCCCAAGCAACCCGAGCCGTTCAAGGCGGCGCGTGCGCTGGTTCGGCGCTAATTCTGTTCCCGAGCCGACCGCTGGCACGGATGAACCGCATATAGAGAATTTCCTGGAATAGTTCTAGACAGTCGAAAGGCAAATTTGTGCGATGCGGCGACGGCCGCGAAACGGCGCTTTCGGAACGGGCAATGATGCGGCTGATCGCCGAAAATCTGGGCGGCGAGCGCGGCGGCGAGACGGTCTTTGCCGGCATCGGCTTTGCGCTCGAGAAGGGCGAGGCGCTGGTCGTCACCGGGCCAAACGGCGCCGGCAAATCGACGCTGCTGAGGGTCATCGCCGGTCTGCTGCGGGCCGCCGAAGGGCGGGTCCAGGTCGAAGGCGGCGGCGAGGCTTTCCCCACGGTCGCCGCGGCCGTCCACTATCTCGGCCATCTCAACGCGATGAAGACGGCCTTGAGTGTGGCGGAGAATCTGCGCTTCTGGCGCGACTTCTGCGGCGAGCCGGCGCTCGGCGTCGACGAGGCGCTGGAGACCGTCGGGCTCGGCGGCATCGGCCATCTGCCGTTTGGCTATCTCTCGACCGGCCAGCGGCGGCGGGCATCCATCGCAAAACTCCTGGTTAGCCACCGGCCGATCTGGCTGCTCGACGAGCCGACGGCGGGGCTGGACAAGGCGTCCGAGGAACGGTTCGCGGGGTTGATGCGCGGGCATCTGGAGGAAGGCGGGATCATCGTGGCGGCGACGCATCTGCCGCTGGGATTGGAGGGGGCGAAGGCGTTGAGGATGGGGGAAGTCGGTTGAGGTTGGCGCTCTGGCACCCCCCTCTCTGCCCTGCCGGGCATCTCCCCCTCAAGGGGGGAGATCGGCAGTTCGCGCGCCCCGCCAGCTTCCTTATGTTGAAAATTGGCGAAAGCCGAAGTGACATCCAATCTCCCCCCTTGAGGGGGAGATGGCCGGCAGGCCAGAGAGGGGGGCCTGGGCGCAGGCATCTCAACCCATGCTAGCCCTCCTCCTGCGCGACATCCGCCTCTCCATCCGCGCCGGTGGCGGGGCGTTGACGGGCGTCATCTTCTTCCTTGCCGTCATCGCCACCATCCCGTTCGGCGTCGGCCCGGATCTCAACCTGCTTGCCCGCATCGGCCCGGCGATCCTGTGGATCGCCGCCCTGCTTGCCTGCCTGCTCGGCCTCGACCGGCTGTTCCAGGCCGACCGCGAGGACGGCTCGCTCGATCTTCTGGTGCTGGGCCACGATCGCCACATGCTGGCGCTGACGGTGCTGGTGAAATGCCTGGCGCATTGGGCGGGAAGCGTGCTGCCGCTGGTGGTCGCCGCACCCTTGCTGGGGCTGTTCATGAACATGGAGGCGGCCGGCATCGGCGCGACCGCGCTCACGCTTCTCGTCGGCACGCCGGCCATCACCTTCATCGGCGCCGCCGGCGCCGCGGTCGCGGTGGCGCTGCCACGCGGCGGGCTGCTGATCTCGGTGCTGGTGCTGCCGCTCACCATTCCGGTGCTGATCTTCGGCGTTTCGGCCAGCTATGGCGCGGTGGCCGACCCGGCGCCGTTCCTGCAGCCTTTCCTCATTCTTGCCGCGCTGACGCTGTTTCTTGCCGTGCTCGGACCGCTGGCGGCGGCTTTGGCGCTGCGCCACGGGACGGACTGAGGCTGCGGCGCGGCGGCCGATTGCGAAGCCGGAACGGCAAGGCTAAGGGAAAGCATGATCGAACAGGGCGACATGGCCGGACCGGAAAGCCGCATCCACGTGGAGCGGCTGCCATGAGCGCGCATGCGCTCTATGTCACGGCCGCCTATGCCATCACGGCGCTGGTGCTGGCCGCGCTGGTCGCATGGATCCTCATCGACCAGCGTGGCCGCAAGCGCGATCTTGCCGAGCTGGAAGCCGCCGGCGTGCGCCGGCGCTCCGACAAGGGCGCCGAGGCCGTCAAGGACAAGGGCGCGAAATCATGAGCAGCGAGAGCACGGAGGCCGGAACGCCGGCGCGGTGGCGGCGCCTGTTCGTGCTTTTGCCGCTGCTGGTGTTCCTCGGGCTGGCGGGGCTGTTCCTGTCGCAGCTCCTGTCGGGCCGCGACGTGTCGGAAGTGCCGTCGGCGCTGATCGGCCTGCCGGCGCCGCAGACCAGTCTGCCGCCGCTGCAAGGCAGCGCCTTGCCGGGGCTCGATTCGAAGGCCTTTGCCGGCAAGGTTACGCTGGTCAACGTCTTTGCCTCATGGTGCGCGCCGTGCCGCGACGAGCATCCGGTGCTGCTCGCTCTGTCGAAGGACAAGCGTTTCGTGCTGGCGGCGCTGAACTACAAGGACGAGCCGGCGAACGCCCGCCGATTCCTCGGCGAGGTCGGCAATCCCTACCAGGCGATCGGTGTCGACGAGGCGGGCCGGGCGGCGATCGACTGGGGCGTCTACGGCGTGCCGGAAACCTTCGTCGTCGGCAAGGACGGCAAGATCGCCTACAAGCATGTCGGGCCGATTACGGCCGAATCTGCGGAAACTCTGCTCTTGCCGCAGATCGAGAAGGCGCTGGCGGCGCATTGATATCAGGTGATGGCGGCCTGCGAATCGCGGCTTCCTGCGCGCTTCCGGTGCTCACGTACCTAAGTACGCTCCGCTCCGGTTCTCGGAATCCACCATTCTCGACTCGGCCTGACCTGAATCTCAACGCGCCTGACGGCGCGGAGCTGGTTGGGGCGAAAAACTCAGCCGTAGATCTGCTTGTGGATCTGGTAGAGCATCTCGGAGCGGTCGGCGCGCATGTCGGCCAGATCGCGGCTGGAGAAGCTGTCGATTTCGGCGACGAGGCGGTTGTACTGCTTGCGCTTGGCGATGCTGGTGCGAGCGCGGGAAACAAAGTTCTCGAAGATCATGACGAGGGTCCTTTCGTGCCGCGTTCTGGCGGCGAATTGTTCCTCCCTTGATCGATACGGAGCATGACATAGGAATAGTGCGTTGCAAAAAGAAGATGTTGCAATGCACCATTGCGCTAAACGCATAGCCGGTTAACCGGCCGTTACCGCCGAGCAAACCTGATTGAAGGCCGCCAAGGCCTCAAGAGACGGTGAAGCCGTCATCACCGATCTTGCCATATCGCTCGCCGGCTGGCTTGATCGCGACCGACTGAATGCCGGGAGGAAATGCATGGCGGCCGCCGACTACTACGAAATCCTCGATCCGCGTTTCGCGCGGTTGTTCAACTCCAACGCGCAAGTGGAGAAGCTGTTCACCGGATGCCGCTGGGCGGAAGGCCCGGCCTGGTTCGCCGCCGGCCGTTATCTCGTCTGGTCGGATATCCCGAACAATCGCATGCTGCGCTTTGACGAGACCGACGGCGGCGTCAGCGTGTTTCGCCAGCCGTCGGGAAATTCCAACGGCAACACGGTCGACCGGCAGGGCCGGCTGGTCACCTGCGAGCATTCGGGCCGCCGCGTCAGCCGCACCGAGCATGACGGCTCGATCATCACCATCGCCGACAAATGGCGCGGCAAGCGGCTGAATTCGCCCAACGACGCGGTGGTGAAGTCCGACGGTTCGATCTGGTTCACCGATCCGAGCTACGGCATCGACACCGACTATGAAGGCGACAAGGCCGAGAGCGAGATCGGCGCCTGCAACGTCTACCGGGTCGATCCGGACAGCGGCGAGATCGATGCCGTCATCACCGACATGGTGAGGCCCAACGGGCTTGCCTTCTCGCTCGACGAAAGCAAACTCTATGTCGCGGACACCGGGCGCACCCACGGCGCCAAGAACCCTGCGCATATCCGCGTCTTCAACGTCGGCAAGGGCGGCAAGAAGGTCTCCGGCGAAAAGGTCTTCGCCGACTGCACGACCGGACTGTTCGACGGCTTCCGGGTCGACGAGGACGGGCGCATCTGGACGAGCGCCGCCGACGGCGTCCATTGCTACGATCCGGACGGCACATTGATCGGCAAGGTCAAGGTGCCGGAGGTCGTCGCCAACTGCGTGTTCGGCGGCAACAAGCGGAACTGCCTTTACATCGCGGGCACGACGTCGCTCTACATGGTGCGGCTGATGGTCAACGGCGCCAAGACGTATTGACGGCTCGCCGGAGAGCGCTCCTCCATGCCGTGACCTTCGACGTCGGGTGCAACGGTTACAGAATTCTGTAACCGTTGCAATGCTTTAGCGTAACGGCATGGCTCATGGGGTCTGCGCTGCGTCGCTTTGCTCCTTGCTTCGCCCTGGGATGACGACCTCATGTTCGACCGCGTATAGACGTCGCGAAGCCTTGCACCGCCGCGCGCATCGCCAGCCGGTCCTCGGCCGTCGTCAAGATCGCCTCCATCTCCGGCGGCTTCTTGCCGATCAGGACGATCTCCAGCGCCGTCTCCTCAAAGAGGACGAAAGACATGGTGCGCATGATCTCGCTGAGCGCGGCGCGGGCGTAGAGCGAGCGCGGCGAGGCGTGCACCAGCATGGCCGGCTTGGCGACGGCGGCGTCGCGCGACACCAGCCAGTCGAGCGCGTTCTTCAGACCGCCCGGCACGCCATGGGCATATTCCGGACAGGAGATGATGACGCCGTCGGCCGCCGTGACGGCCTCGATCAGCGCTGCCGCTTCCGGTGGCGTGCGCTCGCCCTCGTCGTCCGGGTTGAAGATCGGCAGCCGGCCAAGTCCGTCATAG